>DAICZL010000696.1 GCA_027311165.1 bacterium | reverse complement strand
GCGGAGACCGATCTGGCGGCGGATCTGCTGGCGTTTCGCCGCAATGCCGGCCTGCCCTGGGCGATGACCGCCCATATCCTGTATGAGGCCTGGGATCGCGACCGCCCGGCGAGCCTCTCGCCGGTGGTGATCGGCGAGGTGATCCGCGGGCGGATCGGGTTTCAGGGGGTTCTGGTGTCCGACGATCTGGCGATGCGGGCGCTGACCGGCCCGCCGGCGATGCTTGCCCGGTCGGCACTGGCGGCGGGCTGCGATCTCACCGCCTTCTGCACGGGCGAGGTGGCGGCATCGGCCGCCCTGCTGGCGGAGTGTCCTCAGGCCACCGATGCGGCGGCGGCGCGGCTGGCGCGGGCCCGGGCGATGGCCGCGGCGGCGCGGCGGGAACTCGATCAGGACGCCCTGGCGGACGAGCTTGCGGCCCTTCTGGCACGGTTCGGCGCCGGCCCGGCGGGGGACACGGCAAGGGCGGAGGTGCCAGGGGCGAAGTCGCCCACGGGGGATGACCCGACGGGGAATGGACCCGGAGGGTATGAGCCCAGGGGGAATGAACCCAGGGGGAATGAACCCAGGGGGAACGCGTCCGGTGAGGAAGAACCGGCGGGGAACGAGCCCCGGCCGAGCGAGCCCCGGCCGAACGAGCCCGGTGGCGACGACTCGACCGGAAACGAACCTCAGGGGAACGAACCCCAGGTGAATCAGTCCCAGGGGAACCAGTCCCGGGGGAACCAGTCCCGGGGGAACCAGTGCGAGGGGAACGAGTACCAGGGAAAAGAGCCAGTCCGGGCTGACCAGCCGCCGAACGGCCCGGGCGAGTCCCCGGCAGTGCCGGACCGGCCGGCGGGACCGGGCGCATGAAGGATCTGGTGCTGCAGGTGCTGCTGGCGGCGATCCCGGCGATCGCCGCCATCACCCTGCACGAGGCCGCGCACGGCTATGCCGCCCTGGCGCTCGGCGATGACACCGCCCGCGTCCAGGGGCGGCTGTCGCTCAATCCGCTGCGCCATATCGACCGGGTGGGCACGATCCTGCTGCCCGGAGTGCTGCTGATCGGCCAGTTGCTGACCATGGGGCGGGTCGCCTTCATGTTCGGCTGGGCCAAGCCGGTGCCGGTCTCGGCCTGGAAGTTCCGCGATCCGCGGCGGGGCATGATGCTGGTGGCCGCCGCCGGGCCGGCGATGAATTTCCTGCTCGCCTGGCTCGCCGCGCTGTCCTTTCATCTGATCGACCGGCTGCCTGCCATGGCAGGGTCGGTGGCGGGGGGGCTCGCGATCGATTTCATCGTGTTCAACCTGGTGCTGGGGCTGTTCAACCTGCTGCCGATTCCACCGCTCGATGGCGGGCGGATCGCGGTGGGGCTGCTGCCCTTGGCGCTGGCCCGGCGCTGGGCGGGGCTGGAGCGCGCGGGCATCCTGATCGTGATGCTGGGGGTGTTCATCCTCCCTGCCCTATTGAGCCAGTTCGGCATACGCTTCGATCCCGTGCACGACGCGTTCGACCGGCTGCTGCCGGGGGCGATCCGGCTGGTGCTGCGCCTGGCCGGGGTCGATGACGGGTTCTGAACCGGCGCTTTCGCCGGACAGTTTGGTGCTGCGGCTGGACGGGTTCGAGGGGCCGCTCGATCTGCTGCTCGATCTGGCGCGCGGGCAGAAGGTCGATCTGGCGCGGATCTCCATCCTGTCGCTGGTCGAGCAGTTCCTGGCGGTGATCGAGGGCGCGCGGCGGGTGCGGCTCGAACTCGCGGCCGACTGGCTGGTGATGGCGGCCTGGCTCGCCTGGCTGAAATCCCGCCTGCTGCTGCCGGCGGGGACCGAGGCGGCGGAGGCCGCCGAGCAGGCCGCCGACGTGCTGGCCGCCCGCCTCGCGGAGCTGGCGGCCATGCGGGCGGCGGCGCTGTGGCTCGGGGCCCGCCCGGTGCTCGGCCAGGACGTGTTCGCCCGCGGCGCGCCGGAGGATTTCACCGAGACCGACCGGTCGCGGCTGCGGCTCGATCTGCCTTCGCTGGTGCGCGGCTATCTGGCCGGTCTGGCGCGCGGATCGGCGCGGCTTCAGTATCAGCCGCGGCCGCTGACGATGTTCACGGTGCAGGACGCGCTGGGGCGGCTGGCCCGGCTGCTGGGCAGCCTGCCGGACTGGTCCGCGCTGGACCGCTTCCTGCCCGAGGACCTGGCCGACCCGGTGCAGCGCCGCGCCGCGCTGGCGAGCACCTTGCTGGCGGGGCTGGAGATGGCGCGCGACGGGACGGTGCGGCTGCGCCAGGAACAGGCGTTCGGACCGATCCTGCTGCGCCGGGGCGAGAGCGGAGAGGAAGCACCATGACCAGCGGGGACGATCACGCGCGGCGCCTGGCCGAGGCGATGCTGTTCGCCGCCGCCACCCCGGTGACCGCCCGCGCCCTGGCGCAGGTGCTGCCGGCGGAGGCCGATGCCGAGGCGGTGCTGGCTTCGCTGACGGCCGAGTATGCCGGGCGTGGGGTGGAACTGGTGGAGGTGGCGGGCGGCTTTCAGTTCCGCACCGCGCCCGACCTGGCGCCGCTGCTGCGCAAGGTGGTGGAGGTGCCGCGCAGGCTGCCGCGGGTGGCGATGGAGGTGCTGGCGATCATCGCCTACCACCAGCCGGTGACGCGGCCGGAGATCGAGGAGATCCGCGGCGCCAGCCTGTCGCAACAGACGCTGGACGCGCTGCTGGAGGCGGCGCTGATCGCCCCGGCGGGACGGAGGGAGAGCCCGGGGCGGCCGAGCCTGTGGGCGACCACGCCCGCCTTCCTGGCGCAGTTCGGCCTGAAGGGTCTGCGCGATCTGCCGAAGCGGGAGGATCTGCTGGTCGAGACCGGCGGGCTGCCCGCGCCGGCGGCCGAGGGAATGGCAGCTGCGGCCGTTTTCGTGTCGAAGGCGGCGACAGCGGTCGCCGGCGAGGCGCCGGCAGCGGGAACCGGGGCAGCAGCGACAGCAATCGCCGGCGAGGCGCCGGCAGCGGGAACCGGGGCAGCAGCGACAGCGATCGCCGCCTCGGTTCCCG
>DAICZL010000695.1 GCA_027311165.1 bacterium | reverse complement strand
CCGCGAACGTCGGGGATCAGCAGGCCACTGAAAACAAAGAGCTGGTGTCCCGGTTCCAACCACATTTCAATGCTGTGAATTTCGGAATCGGGGCACTAGAGCAGCATCAGATCAAATGCAATGATCTGATCGGATAAAGTTGCTCGGTAAAACAGAGAGTAAGCGGGTGGCCGATCGTCTGTCAGATCGGGTACCGCTCAAGAGCAACATCCGATCAGATGGAATAATCTGATCGGATAAAGTTGCTCGGTAAAACAGAGAGTAAGAGCGGTGGCCGATCGTCTATCGGATCGGACACCGCTCCAGACGCAGACCGCCCTGCGCGAAAGCGTCAGTACGCTGCCGTTCCGCCGGCTCGATCCGAACCAGGCGCAACGTCGATCGCGGCCGGGCTGCGACAGCACCGAATTTCCACTGGAACCAGACCGCGAACCGTCCTCCCCGGGGCGGCGTTCCGAGGGATTACCAGGGCTCCAGGCCCCGGAAGCTCACGATCTGCCCCCGGGGCAGAGCCCTGGCCTTTCCCATGACAGGTCTTTGCCAGCGCCGGTGGGCATCCGGCGTCATCACCTCACATCGCCCGCTTGATCGCCAGCGGACCGCTCGCCTGGCAGGTGGGCATCATTTCCACCCGGTTGATGTTCACATGCCCCGGCAGGCCGATCACCCAGGCCACCGTCTCGGCGATATCCTCAGGGGTCAGTGGCGTCGTGCCGGCATAGACCGACGCCGCCCGGGCGGTATCGCCGCCGAACCGCACGGCGCTGAACTCCGACCCGCCGACCAGCCCCGGCTCGATATCGGTGACCCTCACCCCGGTGCCGACCAGATCGGCGCGCAGATTGAGGCTGAACTGGCGCACGAAGGCCTTGGTGCCGCCATACACATGCCCGCCGGGATAGGGATATTCCCCGGCGATGCTGCCGAGATTGACCACATGGCCGCGATCTCGCGCCACCATCAACGGCAGCAGCGCGCGGGTCATATGGATCAGGCCGGTGATGTTGGTCGCAACCATCATGTCCCAGTCCGACAGGCGCGCGCGATGCCCCGGATCAAGACCCAGCGCCAGGCCGGCATTGTTCACCAGCACGTCGACATCCCGCCAGGCTTCCGGCAGGCTGTCCGGCAGCAAGGCGACCGTGGCCGCGTCGGTCACATCCAAGGTCACCGGCAGCAGCGCGGGACCCAGCTCGGCCGCCAGCGCGGCCAGCCGGTCACTGCGCCGGGCGGCGGCGATTACCCGCATCCCGTCGGCGACCGACCGCCGGGCGATCGCCGCACCAAAGCCCGCCGAGGCGCCGGTGACGAAAATGATGCCGCCGCGACGCAGGCTCACAGGACCACCAGCTCCACCTTCACATTGCCGCGGGTGGCCTTGGAATACGGACAGACCGCATCGGCCTGGTGCACCAGTGTCTCGGCGGTGGCGTGATCGACGCCGGCGATGGCGACCTTCAGCACGACCGACAGATAGAAGCCGCTGTCATCGGCGTTGAACGAGACCTCGGCGGTGCAGGTCACCTCCCCGATCGTCACCTTCTCCCGGCTGGCGACGAAATCCACCGCGCCGCCGAAACAGGCGGAATAGCCGCAGGCGAACAACTGCTCGGGGTTGGTGGTGCCGGGCTTGCCGGGGCCGCCCATGCCCTTGGGTACGGACAGGTCGAATTTCAGCAGCCCGTCATCGGTTTCCACATGGCCGTTGCGGCCGCCCCTGGTGGTGGCGTGGCCGGTGTATTTGATGGCGCTCATGGTTGGGTTCCTCCGGGTTGAGCGGGCGCAGCCTGTCGCTCCGGGGCGATGGGCGCAAGCCCCAGGGAAGGCAAGGCCAAGGGCTCCGCCCCCACGGCCGATAGGGACCAGGCATTTCCCTGGGGCGGGTACCCCCCAGCGAGAGGGGTCTGGGGCCAAGGCCCCAGTGGGTTTCCAAAAGGCAAAGCCCTTTGGCCTTCCTTACCTTACTCCGGCACCCGCATCCGCACCGATACCGGGCAATGATCGGAAAGCCGCTCCTTCCACTCCCGCCCCGTCTCCCGATAGACCGTCACCCGCAGGCTGTCCGGTTCCAGCCAGGCGCGGGCCGGGCCGCCGGCCAGGATGTGGTCGATGAAATGCTCACCGCCCCAGCACGGGCTGTCATGGCCCTCGGTGGCGCGCGCCAGCGGCGCCGCCCGCTGCAGCGCCGCCAACAACTGGTCGCGCCCGTTCATCCAGCGGTTGAAATCGCCCATCACCACGAAAGGCACGCCCTCGGCCGCGCGGGCCGCGATCCAGCCGGACAGCGCCGGCACCTGGTCATGCAGCACGGCGCAGGCGGTGCGGCTGGAATTCAGGCCGCCAAACTGGCAGCCGGTCTTCAGATGCACCGCCAGCACCCGCAGCTTCGTGCCCGGCAGATCCAGCGTGACATCGGCCCCGGTGCGCAGATGCCGCGGGGCATCGGCAAAGACATCCAGCGCCGCCAGATCGGGATGGGCGGTGAACGCGATGCCGCGCCGGATCGCCAGGCCCACGCGCTGGACCACCCGATCGCCGGTAATATGCAGCACGTAGCGGTCGGGCGGGAAGATCTGCCCGGCCATGCGGGGGCCGTCGACCTCCTGGAACGCCACCACATCGGCGTCCAGCGTCTCGGCATAGCGGCGCAGCAGGGCGATGTCCTCGCCGCGCTTGGGGCTCACGTCCTGCGGCAGATCGGGATCGCCTGCCGGGCGGTCGGTCAGCCATTCCAGGTTCCAGGTCGCGAATTTCAGTTCCCCCGCCGCGGCGGGGAAGGCGAACAGCAGCAGCGCCAGCACCAGACGGATCACAGCAGCACCTTCATCGTCTCCGGCTCCTGCGGCAGGGATGCGATGTCGTGCAGCGGTTCGGCGCCGCAGTCCAGCAGGAACCTCGCCACGCGATCGAACCCGGCGGGATCGCGGGTGATATCCGCCGGGTCGCCCGCGGGCACGAACAGGATCGTCTCGTAGCGCGCGCGGGTCAGCAGCACGCGATAGGTGTTGATCTGGTAGGCGATCGCGGCTTCCCCGCGCGGCTCGGTCCAGCGCGTGCCGGCGAATTCGCGCACCAGCCAGGGCGTGCGGCCGGGGCGGCGCACCAGATCGCCCCCCCAGCACAGCCCCACCAGATCGAGCTCCAGCCCCTGGCAGGCGAACTGCGTCGCCGGAACCTCGAGCGCGTCGGACGCGCGTACATCCGGCCAGCGATCCAGGAACCAGTGCGCCACCGCATCCTGATCCAGATGCGGGAAGCCCGGCCCCACGCCCTCGGCGCGCAGCCGCCTGG
>DAICZL010000337.1 GCA_027311165.1 bacterium | reverse complement strand
TGCTGGGCTTCCCGAGGAGGGAGCCATGATGCAGCAGCGCTCCCACAGCGAGGCGTTGAAGCGGCGGATCACCGGGACGTTCATCGCCGGCCAGACCGTGCCTGCCTCGTCCACGCGGCACGATGGCGCGCCCCCTCCCGCGCGCCCTCCCTCCCGCGCGCGTCCGCATCCGGGTCGGCACGTTCGAGGCGGGCGCTTCGCACGAGGATGCGCCGGCGGCCGATCTGATCCAGGACTGCGAAGTGAGGCTCGCTTCTCTGGAGCGGATGGCAGGATGCCAGGCGTGCGGGATCGGAGTGCCGAAGCGGGTCGGGGGGCATCCACCCCGGCCGGGAAGCGCGACCACCTCCGTCATCACCGGCTCCTCGCCCTCAGCCGATCGCTGCCCCTCGATCGCGGGCGCGGCGCTGACGGCGGCGACCGGGCAGCGAGCGGCGGTCACCTTCTGCCATCATCACGTCGATCGCCGGCCCCAGGAGGCGTGGGCGGCGAGCGCGGCGCTGGCTCGCGACACTCAGGCAGGCCTCGCCTTCGGCGCGCTTCGTCCCGCCGGCGCCGTCGATCCAGCATCGGGGTGCCGGGCGCGGCGCGGTCTGGCCACTGTTCCTGGCGGCTGCGATCGTTGCAATCGTGTTCCGGCCCACCCGCTCCGGCGCTGCCGTCTCATCGCCTCGCCGATCCATTGCACTCTGGCAGTGCACCGGCAGCCTCCCGCAGTTTGCGCAACCGCGGTCGATCGGCGTCCTGATCGGACCCCAGTCTGGGCCAGTCGCCCGCCGGCCCGGTCGCCCGCCGGCCCGGTCACGCGCCGGCCCGGTCGCCCGCCGGCCAGGTCAAGCGCCGGCCCGGTCGCCCGCCGGTCCGGTCACGCGCCGGCCATCGCCGCGCCTACGCCGCCGGCCTTACCGGAGAATTGGCCCGACACGCCCCGCTTCGGGCTGCTAGACTTGCCCCATGACGTCGCAGACGCCTCTCCGTCCCGGGCTGATCAAGCGGATGCTGCCCCGCTCGCTGCTGGGCCGCAGCCTGCTGATCATCCTGCTGCCTCTGGTGCTGCTGCAGGCGGTGGCGCTGCAGATTTTCTATGGCAGCCATCTCGATGTCGTCTCCCGCCGGCTCGCCGCCGCGGTCGCCGGAGAGATCGCGACCACGGTCGATCTGATGCGCCGCCAGCCCTGGTCGGCCGATCGCGGCTGGATCCTGCAGGGGGCGCTCGACCGCTACGAGATCGCGATGCGCTTCGATCCCGGCGCGACCCTGGCCGTGCGGACCCGCAAGGACATCATCGGGCCGATGGACGACGACCTGGGCATGGCCCTGTCGGACAAGCTGCATCTGCCCTTCGCGATGGACTGGAAGGCCGACACCCACTCGGTGCTGCTCCAGATCCAGCTGCCGGACGGCGTGCTGATCGCCGATGTGCCGCGCAAGCGCCTCTATACCGGAATGATCTATCTGTTCGTGGTGTGGCTCGCCGGCACCGCCCTGGTGTTTTTCGGCATCGCCGCGCTGTTCATGCGCAACCAGGTCCGCGCCATCCGCCGCCTGGCCCAGGCCGCCGAGGCCTTCGGCATGGGGCGCGATCACGGACCGATCAAACCGGAAGGCGCCTCGGAGGTGCGCCAGGCCGCCACCGCCTTCAACCGCATGCAGGAACGCATCCGCCGCTTCCTGGCCCAGCGCACCGAAATGCTGGCCGGCGTGTCCCACGACCTGCGCACCCCGCTCACCCGGCTGCGGCTCGCGCTCGCCATGCTGCCTTACGTCTCCCAGGGGGCGGAGATGAGGGGCGAGGTGGCCGAGATGACCGCCGATGTCGAGGAGATGGAGCGGATGATCGGCGGCTATCTGGCCTTCGCCCGCTGCGAGGGCGCCGAACAGGCCCAGCCGGTCAACCTCGTTGCCGTGCTGGAAGACGTCGCCGCCGGTGCCCGCCGATCCGGCGCCGCGGTGGTGCTGGAGACGCCCGAGGAGCTGACGCTGCCGCTGCGCGCCGATGCGGTGCGCCGCGCCATCACCAATCTGGTCGATAACGCCCGCCGCCACGCCCGCCATGTGGCGCTGGCCGTGACGCAGCTGCCGGGGCGCAGCGTGCAGGTCACCGTCGATGACGACGGGCCGGGCATCCCGCCGGACCGGCTGGAGAGCGTGTTCCGGCCCTTCGAGAGCGACGCCGCCGGCGGCACCGGGCTCGGCCTGACCATCGCCCGCGACATCGTGCGCGCCCATGGCGGAGATATCGTGCTGGAGGACAGCCCGCTTGGCGGCCTCCGCGCCCGGATCCGGCTGCCGGTTTGACGGCGGCGCGGCACGGCGTAGAGAAGGCCGGAGGGCGCCGCGCGAAGGCCTCCCGCCGGGGGCGGCGCCCCCGCACCCGCACCCGTTAGGCGATGCTGTTCAACTCTCAGGTTTTCGTGTTTTGCTTCCTGCCCCTGGTGCTGGCGGGATATTATGCGCTGGCGCGGTACAAATCGTGGCGGCAGGGCTTCGTCGTGCTGGCCTCGCTGGTGTTCTATGGCTGGTGGGATGTCCGCTACCTGCCGCTGCTGGCAGGGCTCGCGCTGGGCACCTGGCTGATCGCCCTGGCCTTCGGGCGCTGGCGGCGCGGCTGGATCCCGCTCGCCGGCGTCACGCTCAACCTCGCCGCGCTGGGCGTGTTCAAATACGCCGATTTCCTCGGCGGGTCGCTGGCCGGCGCCCTCTGGCGGCCCTGGCACCTGGTGCTGCCGCTCGGCATCAGCTTTTTCGTGTTCCAGAAGATCTCCTACCTCATCGACCTGCGCCGCGGCGACCGCCACATCTACCGGTTTCTCGACTTCGCCATGTTCGTGACCTTCTTCCCCCAGCTGATCGCCGGGCCGCTGGTCCGCCACAACGAGATCATCCCGCAATTCGCCGCCGACCCGCGCCGGGCGGAAATGTGGCAGAACCTCTCGCGCGGGCTGGTGCTGTTCGTGATCGGGGTCGCCAAGAAGGTTGCGCTGGCCGATACGCTGGCCACCCTCGCCGATCCGCTCTTCGCCCGCGCCGGCCATGGCGTCCTGAACCTGGCGCAAGCCTGGACCGCCGCCGGGGCCTATACCCTGCAGATCTATTTCGACTTCTCCGGCTATTCCGACATGGCGATCGGGCTCGGCCTGATGTTCGGCCTGACCCTGCCGGTGAATTTCGACGCGCCCTACCGGGCGATTTCGATCCGCGATTTCTGGCGCCGCTGGCACATCACGCTATCGCGCTTCCTGCGCGACTATCTCTACATCCCCCTCGGCGGCAGCCGCTGCCCGCCCTGGCGGCAGACCGCCAATCTGGTGGCGACCATGCTGCTGGGCGGGCTGTGGCACGGGGCGAGCTGGACCTTCGTCGCCTGGGGCGGGCTGCACGGGCTGGCGCTGGCGGCCGAACATGGCTGGAACGGGCGGGGCCTGCGCCTGCCGCCCGGGCTCGGCCGGGTGCTCACGCTGCTGTTCGTGCTGTGCGGCTGGGTGCTGTTCCGGGCGGCCGATTTCCCCACCGCCGGCGCCATCCTGGCGGCGATGGCCGGCGGCGGTGGACTGGGAGGCGGTGGAGCGGGTGGCGGCGGACCGGAGGGCGTGGCGCTGGCCAATGCCTGGGTGCTGCCGGTCGGCGCCGCATTGGCCCTGCTGGGGCCCACCAGCCAGCAGGTGGCGCTGGTCCGGCTGGCCCCGCGCCCCTGGCTCGCGGTGCCGGCGGGGCTGGGCCTCGTGTTCCTGCTGCTGATGATCGGTGGACGGCTGCAGAGCGCGTTCATCTACTTCCAGTTCTGAGGAGCGGCGCACCCCCCCAGGCGCCTGGATGAGGCAAAGCGAGGGCCTCACCTCCTGCCGATCATATCGATCTCCACGATCCCGCCGCGCGCCAGCGCCGTCACCCCCACGGTGGTTCGTGCCGGCAGCCGGTCGGCGGGGAAATACTCGGTATAGAGACGGTTGAACGCCGCGTAGTCGCGGGCAAACTCGGTCAGGAACACCCGCACGCACAGCACATGTTCGAACCCCGCGCCGGCACCGGCCAGGGCGCGGCGCAGATTGTCCATCACCTGCCGGGTCTGGGCCTCGATGCCCTCGGGGATCGGCAGGGCGTCGTCCTCGGGGCTGGTGGCGAGCTGGCCGGTGACGAACAGCCAGCCATCCTGTTCGACGACATGGCTATAGGGCCCGACCGGAGCGGGGGCGTCCTTGATCAGGTGGAAGATCGGTCCGTTCATGGGGAGGGTCCTCGGTTCTGGCTGCCGGCATAGCGTAACAGGAACTGCCGCGCACGCTCGCTCGCCGGTGCGGTGAAGAAGCGTTCGGGCGGCGCCGTCTCGACGATGCGGCCGCGGTCGATGAACACCACCCGGTCGGCGGCATCGCGGGCGAAGCCCATCTCGTGGGTCACCACGATCATCGTCATGCCCTCGGCCGCCAGGTCCTGCATCACCGCCAGCACCTCGCCCACCAGTTCGGGATCGAGCGCGCTTGTGGGTTCGTCGAACAGCAGCAATTCGGGTTTCATCGCCAGCGCCCTGGCGATCCCCACCCGCTGCTTCTGCCCGCCCGAGAGGCTGGCGGGGAAGGCGTCGCGCTTGTCGGAGAGCCCGACCTTGGCCAGCAGCGCCTCCGCCTCGGCGGTCGCCTCGGCGCGGCCGCGCCGCTGCACATGGATCGGCGCCTCGGTGATGTTCTGC
>DAICZL010000689.1 GCA_027311165.1 bacterium | reverse complement strand
CCGCGCAACTGGTCAATGCGCTGCTGCTGCCGCCAGTGTTGGGGGCGCTGATCACGCTGGCGCGCCGCGCGCTGCCGGCGCCGTGGCGCCTGGCCGTGGGGCGGCTATGGCTGATGGCGGGGCTGGCGGCGGGGTTGTCGGCGCTGGGCATGGTGTGGCTGCTGTAGCGCGCCCCGCCGGTCAGCGGATGATCAGGCCCTGGCCGGTCGGCAGGTTCAGGATGCTGGCGCCGCGGGCGCGGGCAAAGTCGTCCAGCGCGTGTTTCTGCGCGGTGTGGGTGGCCCAGCCGTAATCGTCGAGCAGGACCATCGCCCCGGGCACCAGCCGGTCCCAGAAGAATTCCATCGCCGCGATTTCCGGCAGCACGATGTTCATGTCGATCGACAGATAGGCCACCTGCCGGTCCGGCGGAAACCTGGCGAGCGTGTCCGGCACCTGGCCGCGGACCAGCACGCAGCCCGGCCAGGGCGCGAAATTCGCCTGGGCCAGGGCATAGCATTCCTCGTAGCATTCGCGGTTGTGCCAGCCGCCGATGCCGTTGCGTTCGGCTTCGGTCATCTGGCTGTCGGGGATGCCGGCGAAGGTGTCGAACAGCCAGAACTGCTTGCCGGTGGCGTTGAAATCGAGCCACTCGCAGATCGCCAGCGACATCATGCCGGTATCGACGCCGCATTCGACGAAGTCGCCCGGCAGCCGCGCGGCCTGGCCGGCGGCCCACAGCGCGATATGGACGATCCAGCGATTGTCGTCGATATGGCGGACCTTCTTGTGGCCGCTGTTCCAGCCGCGCCCATGGGCCTGGCGAAAGCGCGGATCTTCCAGGAATTCGGTGGTCTTGCCGAAAGTGCGCAGGCCGCTGCCGTTATAGCTGTATTCGCGCAGCACCGGCGCTCCGCCGGCGGGATAGACCAGCTCGCCGCGGTCGTATTGCAGCGCGATCGCGCGCGGCAGGCTGTTGAGATCGAGGCTCATTTTGTCCTCACATCAGCCGCTCCGCCCAGGTGCGCGGGGTACGGTCATTGCGGATTTCGAGATCGAGATGGTAGCGGAACTTGCGCGGCCCGACCGTGCGGATATGGCCGACGATGTCGCGCAGCCCTTCCTCCAGCCCCTTGGTGGTGCGGTAGCCCAGCACCTCCCGGGCCTTGGTGCTGCTGCAGAAGGCGTGCTTCACCTCCTGCGGGCGGTCCTTCAGGTGGATGGCCTGGCCTTCGAACCCGACAATCTCCTTGAGGTTACGGAACAGGTGGTTGATCGAGACGAATTCCTCGTCGGGACCGATATTGGTAATCTCCGACAGGCCGCGCCGGGTGAGGCCCATGGCGAGCAGGCAGGACAGGCAATCATCGACATGGCTGAAGCAGCGGCTCTGCTCCCCGTCGCCATAGATGTAGGGGGAGCGGCCCTGCAGCATCAGATTGGCCATGATGCTGGCGACGTTGCGGTACGGATCGTCGAATTTCTGCCGTGCGCCAATGATGTTGTGCGGCACCGCGATCGACCATTCCACGCCGTGCACCTGTGCCAGATTGACCAGGGCTCGTTCGGCGGCGACCTTGGCGATGCCGTAGGGGTCCTGCGGCCGGGGCTCGTAGCTTTCCAGGAACGGCACCTGGTTGGTGCCGTAGCGGGCCATGGAGCTGCAGAACACGATCCGTCGCGCCCCGCCGGCGATGGCGGCGGAGAACACCGAGACCGAGCCGGTGACGATGTTGTCCATCACCATCGCCGGCGCGAACACCGACAGGCCCTCATAGGCGGTGGCGGCGCAGTGATAGACGATCTCGGCGCCTTTCATCACCTTGGCCATGGCGTTGAAGTCGCGGCAGTCGTACTGGTAGAATTCCGCTTCGGCCGGCACGTTGACCAGTTCGCCACCGATCAGGCTGTCGCAGCCGACCACCTGGTGGCCGAGCCCGAGCAGCCGCTCCGCGAGATGGCTGCCGAGGAAGCCAGCGATGCCGGTGATGAAGATGCGCATCCTGCGTTCCTTCGCTCAGCGGGTCAGCACGGCGCGCAGCGCCTGTCCGCCCTTGTTGAACACCCGTTCGACGAGCGAGCCGGAAAATCCGCTGTGGCGGGCGATCGCGTGCAGCTTGGCTTCGGTATAGGCACTGCGGTGGAACTGTCCGGCACCGTTCTGGTTACCGAAGAACATGGTCTGCAGGATGCCCCAGCGCTGATCGAGCGCACGGCCGCAGCCGGCGTAATGGTCCGGATGGCCAACGCGGTAGAACTCCCGCCAGTCATCCTCTGCGGCCAGAAAGCGCGCGCAGACCCATTCAAAATCCGGCACTTCGAGCTCGAGCCGGCCGCCCCGGCGGAGCACCCGCGCCATCTCCGGCCAGATGGCGGCTTCCTCGGCGAAGCTGAAATGCTCGAACACGTGTTCGGCCAGGATCTCCTCGACCGCGCCGTCGGCATAAGGCAGGCGGGTCGGATCGAGATCGGTCACGACGCCGGGGACGCGTGCGACCCGGTCGATATTGATCCAGCCCGGCAGCAGCCTGGTGCCGCAGCCGATATGCAGCCGCAGCCTGGGGGCGGGAAGATGGGGGCCGTCCATTGCCGCCTCCTCAGGCCGCGGCGCGGCGGAAGGTCTCGCCGGCCAGGGTGGTGATTTCGAGGTGGACGAGCGAGAAATCCTCCTCTGGCAGGATCGCCTCGACGGCGCGCAGCGCGTCCGACAGGCCGCGCGCCATCCAGCCCGCGGTGAGTGCGTCTTCCCGCGCCATGCGGGCGAGCAGGCCCGGCAGTTCGGCGCGCAGCACCGCCGCCTCGTGGCGCAGATGCGCGAGCCAGCGGGCGCGGAAGATCCCCGGCACTTCTGCGATCAGTGCCCGCCGCGCGGCCTCGGGCAGCCGCGCCAGGGCGAAGGTCTCGATATGGGCATAGGCGGTGGTGATCAGCGGGGTGCGCCAGCGCTGCTCGGCCAGTGCGCCTTCCAGCCCCAGGCCGCGGCCACCGAGTTCGGTCGCCGCGCGCGCCAGCCGCCCGACCGGTTTGCCGCCGTCGCGGCGCCAGTACAGCACCTCCGGCACGTGGCGGATTTCGCCATACAGGGCCAACTCGGCGAGCAGCGCGTGATCCCAGCCGGCGCGATAGCGGATCGGCGCCAGCCGATCGACCCCGTCGCGGCGATAGATGCCCCAGAAGCTAGGCGAGCTGGTGTAGCGGGCCATGACTTGGCGGGCGCGGGCGAGCGGATCGGTGCTGGTGGCCAGCAATGCGTGCTCGGCCGGGTAGGTGCCGCGCACCTCGGCCTCGCCGGTGAACACGAGGCCCGCGGCATGGCACATCATGCAGGCGGGATGGGCGAGCAGCACCTCCATCACCCGTTCGACGAAATCCGGCGCGATCAGGTCATCGCCGGATTTCGGCATCACGAAATCGGCGTCACCGAACCAGAAGGCGCGCTGGAAGCCGGGGATTGCGCCGGTGTTGCTGCGGTTGCGCTTGATCCGGATGGTGGGGTCGCGGTTGGCGTGCTCGCGCAGGATCTCGAAGGTGGCATCGGTCGAGCCGTCATCGATCAGAGTGAGCCGGATCGCGGGCCAGGTCTGCGACCGCACGCTCTCGATCGCGGCGTCGACGGTGGCTTCGCCGTTGAACACGAACAGATTGACATCCACGACAGGCAGCAGCGGCATCTTGTCACGCTCCCGGATCAGGGTCCGATGCTGGCACGAGATGGTTGCGCCACCGTTAAGCCCGCGCGCACAAGTCCTGCCAGACCGCCCGCAGCGCCGCGCCGAGATGGCGCCCGAAGCGGGGTGCGGCGCAGAGCGGGCTGGTCTTGACCTGCCGGCGCAGTCCCGCGCGCAGAGCCGCGAGCCCCGCCAGATCGCCTGCGCGCGCGATCGCGAGGCGGATATAGGCGTCCGGGTCGGCGGCATCCCAGCCGGACAGCCCGGCATTGGACTGATGGCTGAACGTATGGCGCGAAGCGAAGGTCCGGCCCGGCAGGGACACGGTCGGCACGCCCATCCACAGGGCCTCGCAGGTGGTCAGCCCGCCGGAATACGGGAACGGATCGAGCACGATGTCGATCTCGCCCAGCTGGCGGAGGAATTCCCGGTGGCTGGAACTGCCGCGCATGTCGAGCCGTGCGGGGTCGATCGCGTGGGCGGCGAAGGCCTCGCGCAGCCGCTCGCAGGTGGCGGGGTCGGCGAACTGGTGGGTCTTCAGCACCAGTCTCGCGTCGGGCAGGCGGCGCAGGATCTCGGCCCAGGTCGCGATCACCTGTGGGGTGATCTTGGCCAGGTTGTTGAAGCAGGCGAAAGTGAGATGGCCATTGGCCAGCGCCGGCAACGCCGTTACATCGGGCGCGTAGGGCGGCGGGCTGTAGCAGACATAGCCATCCGGCAGACGCAGCAGACGCTCACTGTAAAGCGGCTCGAAGCCTGGCGGGGTCTCGAACCGGTCGGTGATGAACCAGTCCATCTCGGCAATGCCGGTGCTGTGGTTCTGCATGCCGACCCATTTCACCTGCACCGGAGCGAGCCGCCGCGCGCAGGCCGTCATCCGGCCGGAATCGCCGTAGCCGCCGAGATCGATCAGCACATCGATGCCCAGCGTGCGCGTGAGCTCGGCAAGTGTCGCGTCATCGAGCGTATCGATATCGTGCCAGGTGGCGGCGATACTGCGGAAGCGCCGGGCGATCGGATCGGTGGCGGCGTTCTGGACCAGGCAGACCAGTTCGAAGGCCGCCGGATCCAGCGTCTCGAAGCCAGCGATCGTGAGCCAGCCGACCGGATGGGCGCGCAGGCTGCCCGAGAGCAGCCCGAGCCGCAGCCGCCGGTCGGGATCGGCCCGGTTGGTGAAAGGCGCCGCCGGGGCGCGCTTCAGCCGCGCCGCCGTCGCGCGCAGGCTGTCGAGCAGTGCCGCCGCGTCCACTCCCTGGTGGTAAGGCAGGGCATTCGACAGCGTGCGCCAGGCGAGCGAGGAGTCCGGATCGAGCGCCCGCGCCTCCCGCGCCATGGCCAGCGCTTCGTCCTGCAGGCCGAGCGCCACGGTGGCGTTGACCAGGTTACACAGCAGCGGAACGCTGCGCCCATACCGGGCGAGCAGATCGTTGAGCAGGTTCCGCGCCTCGGCATGGCGGTAGCGGCGCATCAGCACCGCCGCCAGATCGTTCTGGATGATCGCGTTGGTGGGATCGAGTTCGCCGGCCCGTCGCAGCGCCCGCTCGGCCTCCTCCAGCCGATGCGCGCGTGCAAGCAGCCCGCCCAGCGCGGCGACCGGCGCGACGGCTTCTGGCGCCAGGGTCGCGGCGGCTTCCAGGGCGTCGATCGCAGAGGCCCGCTCGCCCAGATGCTCCAGCAGCACGCCCAGCGCGGTGAGGGTGACGGCATCGAGCGGGTCGGCCATCGCCGCCACTTCCAGCCGGGCGCGCTCGGCGGTGCCATTGCCCGCACGCAGCGCCGACTCGGCTCGGCGGATGCCATAATCGAACCGGTGCGGGGCCAGGGTCTGGGCGCGGGCGAAGGCGCTTTCCGCGGCCAGAAGATCACCGGAGAGGGTGAGGGCGAAGCCCAGCGCGTCCCAGGCCTCGGCGCGGTCGGGGGTGAGGCCGCAGCAGCGCAGCAGCAATCCCTGCGCCTGCGCCGCCTCGCCGAGGCCGATCCGCAGCGCGGCCAGGCCAACCAGCGCTTCGGGACGGGCCGGATTGATCTCCAGCACCGCCTCGTAGTCGCGGATCGCCGCTGCGATGTCGCCGGCGGCGCGCGCCCGCTCGGCCAGGCGCAGCCTCGGCTCGTCCCAGTCCGGCAGCCGGTTCGCGAGCGCCACCATCAGATGCCCGGCCCGCCCGGCATCGCCCGCGGCATCCTCGGCGAGCGCCAGATTGAGCAGCGTCGGCGGCATCGTGTCGCCCAGCGCGACCGCCCGGCGCAGCGCGACCAGCGCCTCGGCCGGCCGGTGATCGGCGAGCAGCGCCATGCCGCGGGCGGTGAGCGGCGCCGGATCGTCGGTCCCGCCCAGCGCGTCGAGCAGCGCGAGCGCCCCTTGCGTGTCCCCCAGGCGCAGCCGCGCCAG
>DAICZL010000688.1 GCA_027311165.1 bacterium | reverse complement strand
GTCTCACCCCGGGCGCGAGGTCGGGCGCCTCTTCCGTGAGCGGGGCGCGACGGCGGGGGGCGAAGCGGTCGTGAAACGCGGCGAGCGCCACCCGGTGGGAAGCATCCTACCTGCCGAACCTCGTGAACATGGCGTCGAGCTCGGCAGGATCGGGCACGACGGGACCCGCGGCGCTCTGCGCCGCTTCGAGCAGCATCCGATACAGCCGCCCCGCATCGCCGCCGGCGGTCTCGGCCCCGCCACGCTGGCGATGGAGCGCTGCGGACAGGAACGCTTCGATCTCCGCGCCGTTGGCCTGCGCCGCCAGATCGAGCGACAGAGCCGCGCCGATCCGCCCGATCTGGCCTCGCCAGTCCTCCAGCAGCGCCGGATAGGAGACGAACACCCGCGGCAGCGAGCGCGAGGCGCGTTCAGCCACCAGATTGTATTTCAGCCATAAGGCCAGCGAAAGCTCCGCCCCCAAGCCGTCGCGCGCAGCCAGCGAGGCCGCCGCTTCCACCGGATCGCGCACCGGGATCAGCACGGTCACGGCAAAGCCCGCACGCCGCGCCGCATCCAGCCAGATCCCGGCCAGCGCGGTGATGCGCGGCTCCTTCACCACCAGGAAATCGCCGTCCGGCCAGGACGCGAACAGCGCGCCGATCCGCCTGGCCAGCAGAACACAGGCCGGATCATCCGGCGCCAGTCGGGCCTGCAGGCCGAGCGAGGGATCGTACCAGCTGGAGCCGAAATCAGCGAGAAAGGACTCGTTGAGTTCGAGCGCGTCCAGCGGCTCCCAATGGCCGCGCAGATTGCCCTGGTTCGGACCCAGCAGGCGCTCGGGCAGGGATCCGCCGCATAACGACAGGACCCGGGCGATCGCGGAAGTGCCGGACCGGCCCATGCCCAGCACGAACACGACTTTCCGGCCGGTCATCCGGCGAGGCCCGTGCCGGCCGGTTCGCCAAGCTCTGCGACGATCGCTGGCGGCCTCGATACCGCCGCGCCAGACCGATGCTTCATCCCCTCCGGCCCTGATCCTTCCGATAGCCGGCGGCGTCCACGATCACGGGAATTGTTACAAATTTCATATGAATTACTGTCCGCTCGCCAGGGTCGGTATCGGATACGGCCGGCACGCGCAAGCCCCGGGGCCGGTCCCGCCCGCCGGATGGCCGGCATTGCCCGCGCCACCTGCGGTTGACGGGCCGGCGCAGTTGCAGGAACAAAGGCAGTGTGGATCATCAGCGCCGTCACCTGCTGGGAGTCGAGGGGCTGGCACCGCCGGCGATCAGCGGGTTCCTCGACCTCGCCGAAAGCTACGTGCTGCTCAACCGCTCCGGCCAGACCCAGCGCGACCTGCTGCGCGGCCACACGCTGATCAACCTGTTCTTCGAGGACAGCACTCGCACCCGCACCAGCTTCGAGCTGGCCGGCAAACGGCTGGGCGCGGATGTGCTCAACATGTCGGTCGCGACCAGCAGCGTGAACAAGGGCGAGACGCTGCTCGATACCGCCGCCACGCTCAACGCCATGCAGTGCGACCTGCTGGTGGTCCGCCACGACCAGTCCGGCGCGCCCAGCCTGCTCGCCCAGAAAGTGGACGCCGCGGTGATCAATGCCGGCGACGGCACCCACGAGCACCCGACCCAGGCGCTGCTCGACGCCCTGACCATCCGCCGCCGCAAGGGCCGGCTGGAAGGTCTCACGGTCGCGATCTGCGGCGATATCCTGCACTCCCGCGTCGCCCGCTCGAACCTCCATCTGCTGACCACGATGGGCAGCCGGGTGCGGGTGGTCGGTCCGCCGACGCTGATCCCGGCCGAGGTGGCCCGGCTCGGCGTCACGGTGTTCCACGACATGGCAGCCGGGCTGGCGGGGGCGGACATCGTGATGATGCTGCGGCTGCAGCGCGAGCGCATGACCGCCGGGCTGGTGCCCAGCGCGCGGGAGTATTTCCGCTTCTTCGGCCTCGATGCCGCGAAGCTCGCGCATGCCCGCCCCGATGCGCTGGTGATGCATCCCGGCCCGATGAACCGCGGCGTCGAGATCGACAGCGCCATCGCCGATGATCCCGCCCGCAGCGTGATCCGCGAGCAGGTGGAGATGGGCGTCGCGGTGCGCATGGCGGTGCTGGACACGCTCGCGCGGGGGGGGCGCAACCGGTGACCGCACGCCGCGTCGTCGGCCATCCGCGTGGCGCGCACCCGGGCGCTCCCGCGCGAAACGTCCTCCCGCGCGCTCCCGCGCGACACCCTCCCGCGCGCTCCCGCGCGACACCCTCCCGCGCGCTCTCGCGCGACACCTCCTCCCGCGCGCTCTCGCGCGACACCTCCTCCCGCGCGACACCTCCTCCCACGCGCTCCCGCGCCCGGGGCATCCTCCGCCATGACCGCTGAGGCGCTGTTCCGGGGGGCGCGGCTGCTCGACCCCGCCTCGGGGCTCGACCAGCCGGGGGATCTGCTGGTGCGTGACGGGCGGATCGCCGATTTCGGCGCCTCCCTCGGCCGGCCCGACGGCGTCGCGGTGATCGAGGCCCGGGGCGCCGTGCTGTGCCCCGGCCTGGTCGATCTGCGGGCCGCGCTGGGCGAGCCGGGGCGCGAATACCGGGAAACCATCGCCTCGGCCGCCGCCGCCGCCGCCGCGTGCGGCATCACCACCCTGGCCGCCCTGCCCGACAGCCTGCCCGCGATCGACGACCCGGCGCTGGTGCGGCTGCTGCGCGCCCGCGGCGAGGAGACCGCGACCCTCGCCATCCTGCCCTACGCCGCCGCCACCCGCGGCTGCCGCGGCGAGGAACTGGCCGAGCTCGGCCTGCTGCGCGAGGCCGGCGCCATCGCCTTCACCGATGGCGCGCGCGCGATCGGCCCGGCGCGGCTGATGCGCATCGCGCTGACCTATGCCGCGGGCTTCGGCGCGCGGATCGTGCAGCATCCGGAGGAGCCCTCGCTCGGAGGCGGCGCCGCGACCGAGGGCGAGCTCGCCACAAGGCTCGGCCTGCCCGCCATCCCCGCCGCCGCCGAGGCGATCCTGATCGCGCGCGACATCCGCCTGGTCGCTCTGACCGGGGGGGCGGTGCATTTCGCGCATATCTCCACCGGCGAAGCACTGGCGCTGATCCGGCGCGCGAAGGCAGACGGGCTGAACGTCACCTGCGATACGGCGCCGCCCTATTTCGACCTGAACGAAACCGCGATCGGCGATTTCCGCACCTATGCCAAGCTGTCGCCGCCGCTGCGGCCCGAGGCCGACCGGCGGGCGGTGGTGGCGGCGCTGGCCGACGGCACGATCGATGCCATCGCCTCCGA
>DAICZL010000678.1 GCA_027311165.1 bacterium | reverse complement strand
GTCCCCGCCGGCGGACGCGCCGGCCACGCCGCCTGCCGATACCGGTGCCGCGCCGGTATCGGGTCAGGAAACGCCCCAGCCAGCCGCGTCCGCTCCAGACCCGCAGCGACTGGCCGATGCGAAGCAGGCCGTGACGCAGGCCACCGAGAATGCCGCCGCCCGCGCCCACGAGCTGGAAGCTCTGCAGGCCCAGGCCCAGAGCGGCGAGCAGGCGCTGAGCGATGCCAAGGCGAAGCTCGCGGATCTGCAGGCCGCAGCGGCAGCGGCGACGGCGGCGGCCGCTGCCGCCCATACCGCGGCGGATGCGGCGCAGGCCGCGCTCGCCCCGTTGGCCGAGGCGGCCGGCGCGGCCGAGCGCCACGCCAGGGAGCTGGCGGACCAGGATGCCGCCGCGCAGACGGCGGTGGCGGCGGCCCAGCAGGAAGAGGCTCAGGCCCAGGCGGCGGTAACCGCTGCGCAGGCCCAGCTGAGCGATGCCGAGGCCAAGGCGGCACAGAGCACCCAGGAAGCGGCCTCCCGCGCCCAGGACATCGCGGCGCTGCAGGAGCGGCTGAAATCCGGCAGCCAGACGCTGGACGCGGCGCAATCCGCGCTGGCTTCGGCCCGGCAGATGGCCCAGGCGGAAATCCAGGCCCAGAACCAGGCGATCGCGACCGCGCAGCGGGCCCTGGCCGACGCCCGGGCCCAGGTGGAGACCGCGACCCCGGCAGAGGCCGCAACGGCGCAGCGGCTGAGCGAGATCGAGACCCAGCTGGCCGACACGAAATCGA
Source organism: bacterium (assembly GCA_027311165.1). Classification (GTDB taxonomy): domain Bacteria; phylum Pseudomonadota; class Alphaproteobacteria; order Acetobacterales; family Acetobacteraceae; genus DAICZL01. The sequence goes on along the minus strand of DAICZL010000678.1, from coordinate 5,121 downwards.
CGCTGGAAGCCGCGCTCTCGATGCGCGACACGGTCGCCGCCAGCATCGACCAGCTGCGCCAGCGCAGCATGCGCGATCGCCAGCAGATCGACCAGCTGACCGAGGCGGCGCAGCAGGGCGCCGCGGATCTGGCGGCGGCCCAGGCGGAACTGCCGGACGCCGATCAGGGGCTGGCGGCGGCGCAGGCGCTGCAGCTCGTCACCGAGCGGGATGCCGCGACCGCGCTGCAGCCGGCGCTGGATGCTGGCGCACTGCTGCAGACCCAGCTCGGCGATGCCAGGGCACTGCTCGACCAGGCGATCGCCCAGCGCGACCAGGCGACCCAGGATCTGGCGACGCTGCAGTCGCAGACCCAGGCAGCAGTCCGCGCTCGCCGAGGCCACCGCCGCGCGCGACAAGACCCGCGGGGAACTGGCCGAGGCGCAGGCCCCGGCGGCCGATACCGCCCAGAAGCTGGCCCCCGCCCCGGCTGATCTGGCGACGCGCCAGGCCGCGCTGGCCGATGCGGAGTCGCGACGGCTCGCCACCGAGCAGGCGCTGGCGGATGCCTCTGCCAAGCTGGAAGCGGCGCGCAGCCAGACCGATCAGGCGACCCAGCAGGGTCAGGCGGCCGGCCAGCAGCTGACCGTGCTGCAGCAGGACGTGGCCGACGGCAAGGCGGCGCTCGAACAGCTGAATGCGGCGCGCGACAAGGCGCAGGAAGACGTGCAGCAGGCCAAGGCACAGGCGACCGATCTCGCCCAGCAGGTCAGCGCCGCCACCGCCGATCTGGCCCAGCGCCAGCACGATCTGGCGGATGTCGAGGCGGCACGGCAGGCGGCCGATGTCGCGGCGACGGCCTCGGCGGCGAAGCTCGCGGCGGCGGTGGTGGCGCAGCAGGCGGCCCAGGCAGCGGCGCAGCAGGCGCAGGACGCCCAGGCAGGGGTCGAGAAGCAGCTGGCCGATCTGCATGCGCAGCTGGATCAGGCGGCGCAGCAGAAAGAAGCGGCCGACCAGGCGCTGGCGGCGGTACAGCAGCAGAGCGACGCGGCCAAGCAGGCCCTGGCCGATGCCACGGCGGCGCATGACAAGGCGCAGGCCGACCTGCAGCAGGCGCAACAGCAGCTGGCCGGCGTGCAGCAGCAGCTGGGCGATGCCGACAAGGCGCTGGCGCTCGCGCATCTGCGCAGCGATTTCTTCGCCAAGCTGCGCGGCGCCCTGGCCGGCAAGCCGGGGATCACCGTCGGCGACGACCATGCGGTGCTGTCCACCGAAGCGCTGTTCGCCGGCAACGGCGCGGCGGTCTCGACCTCCGGCCGGGCGCAGCTGCAGCTGGTCGCGACAGCGCTGAAGGATGCGACCGCGTCGCTGCCGGCGGATGCTCCGTGGCAGCTGGAGGTGGCGGGCTATCCCGATCGTCATCCGCCGGGCCCTGCCGGCAAGCCGCCGGTCCCGAATTTCGACTATCCGGCGCCCCGCGCGGTCAACCTGGCCAAGGTGCTGGTGGCCGACGGGCTGCCGGTGGACCGGATCGCGGCGACCGCGCTGGGCGAGCCGGGGCCGGTGGACCCGGCCGAGCCGACGACGACCAAGGGGCACCGGATCGAGCTGCGGCTGACCGGCCGGTAGCGACAGGCAAGGCAGGCAGGGGCCGTTGCATCACCCCTGCCCCCCTGTCGCTGCCTGGTTCCCCACGACACGACCGATCCAGGGGCCGATGGTCCCTGGATCGGATCGCGTCGAGACGACGACGGCAGAGCCCGCGGGCTTTTCAGCCCGGATGGCGCACCAGCCGCGGCGGAAACCCCGGCTGCCATTCATGGCCGGCCTGCCGCGACAGGTTCGGGCTGTGGAACGGATCGGCGGCGATCGCCTCCGGCCAGCGCCCCCGCATCAGCCGCGCCTCGGCCGCCTCCTGGCCTTCCCGCTCCCCCTGATAGTGGTTGCCGAGCGAGAGCGATTCGAAATGGGTCAGTTCGGCGCCGGCGGCCAGCATCACCCGCCAGCCGGCCCGGCGCACCCGCAGGCAGAAATCGATATCATTCAGGCTGACCGGCAAGGCCTCGTCCAGGCCTCCCACAGAATCGAACACCTGCCGCCGCACAGCGAGACAGGCGCCGGTCACGGCGCTGAATTCCTGGTCGGCCAGCGCCCGCGATTGGGGGCCCGCCGCCGAGCCCGGCAGGAAGCGGTTGATATGGCTGCACACCCCGCCCACCCCCAGCACCATCCCGGCATGCTGCACGAGCCCGCCCGGATAGAGCAGCCGCGCGCCCACCGCGCCGATGCCGGGCAGCATCAGCCAGCCCACCATCTCGCCCAGCCATTCCGGCCGGATCGGCGCGACATCGTCGTTCAGCAGACAGAGAATCTCGGCTTGGCAGGTTGCGGCGGCCAGATTGTTCACCCGGGAATAATTGAAGCTGCCGCCGGGATAGACGATCACCCGGGCGCCGAACTCTCGCACGAGCCGCCGCGCCAGGCTGCGTCCGCGCGCGTGATCAGGCTCGGAGACGGCGTAGATCAGGCTCAACCGGCCATAGGAGGTGGTGCCGGCCAGCGACGCGGCGCAGTCGAACACATGCGCCGAGGCGAGCCTCGTGGGAATGATGATCGCGACCTCCGGCTCACGCGCCAGGGCCGGGGCGAGATGGGGACGCAGCGGCAGGGCAGTTGCGTCCACCGTGGCGTCCTCGAGCCGCGCGCGGAGATGGCGCTCGGCGATCGCCCCCAGCAGCGCCGGCGGGCAGCGATGGGTGTCGGGTCGGCGATGGACCAGCACGAAGGGTACGTGCAGCACGCCGGGCGGGTCCGGCCGGTCGCACAGGTTCAGCCAGAGCGCGAGACGCAGCGCCTCGGCCTGGGCGGCGGCTGGCATCGCCCCGGCCGCGGCCTCGGCCAGCAGATCACTGCGCAGCAGCCAGGCGCCGGTAGTGGCAAGACCTGACAGGATCAGGCCGAGGCTGGGTTGCGGCTTGAACACCGGGTCGCTGCGCCGGCCCAGCCTGTCCAGCGCATCCTCGTCGGCGACCACGATCGCCGGGGCGGCGGCAGCGGCGATGCGGTCGGCCAGCAGGGCGGTCGCATGTGGCGGCAGCACTTCGCCCGCCTGCAGGATCAGGAGATAGCCGTCCCCCGGCGCGGCGATCCACGAGGGCGACTCGGGCGCTGCCGGGTTCGGCGCCATCCCCTGGGAGGGGATTCCATCGGCGGACATCCCCTGGGAGGGCGTCCCCTGGGAGGGCGTCCCGTGGGAGGGCGACCCTTGGGGCGCCATCGCCGCGAGGTCCGGGCCGGCGAGACCAAGGACGGGGCTGGCGAGCGGCAGCCACTGCGCGGCCAGAGAAGCAAGGGTCGCGGCCAGGGCGGCCTCGTTCGCCCCCCGCCCGGCAGCGGCCTGGCCCACATCGTCGGGAGCCGTGTCGTTGGGGCCGGCGAGCACCAGGGCATGGATCGCCGGCCAGGCCGGGCGCCGGGGCGAGCGCCACAGCGCCGCGCGATCGGCATCGCTCCACTGGTCGAACAGGCTGACCCAGTCGCGATAATCGGCCGGATCGGCTGCCGACGGCTCGGCATGGGCGAGAGCCGCGCGCAGCCGGCCAGGCAGACCGCGCCAGGGCCCGGCCAGGCGCGCGGGCAGCTGCGGCAGGCGGCTGGCCAGCAGCGCCACGGCGGCCAGCGCCCGCGGCAGCCTGACCAGCCACAGCAGCGGCCGGGCCGTGGGCGAGGCCGCGAACAGATCGAGGCGCACCTGCGTCGCCGGGCCGGTGAACAATATCGACGTGCTCAGCCGCCGGCCGGACAGGCGGCCGGCCTTGGGCATCAGCACCTCGCGGCTGCCCCCCGCCGTGTCCAGCAGAAGCAGACGCACTCTGGCGCACGCCGGGCCGGCGGCCGGCTGGCGCGGGCGATCCGCCGGCTGCCCGGCGGCGGCGGGCGGCCGTACCGAAGGGGCCGGGGCGTGAACGTGGTTCTGCGGTGCCGCCCCTGGCCCCGCCTTTGGCCCCGCCGCCGTCTCCCGCGCTATGTCCCGCGCCATCTCCCTTGGGGGCATGTCCGGTGGTGGCAGCCCAATGCCCGAGCCGCGGATCGCGCCCCCGGCCGGCTCGGCTCGCGCCCCGTTGCCGCGGCGCGGCAGCCAGAGCAGCGCGAGCACCCAGCCATCCGCGACCGCCCCGGCCGCGGCTTCCAGACTGGCACAGGCCGGCGGCGCGGGATCACGCGGGCGCAGGTCGCAACGCATCGCTCCCGGCTCAGCCCGGCCGCGCGGCATCGGCCGCAGGAGGATCGGCGGCGCCGGGTTCGGCTCCGTCGGAACCGGCGGGCGCCGGGCGTGCCGCGCCGGCCAGTGGGGCCGGGGCGGCTAGCGCACCGTCCGGTTCGGCGCCCCCCGCCCGGCTCGCTGCCCGCACGGGACCGACAAGTGGGGGGCCGACAGGTTGGGGGCCGGCAGGTTGGGCGCCGGCTGCCTGGGCGCCGGCATCCGGCGCGGCATCGCAGGCGGAGAGGGAGCCCTCGACCACGGCACGCAGGGTCGCGGCGAAGTGCTGCGGATCGCACTCCCGCGCCAGCCGGTCGAGCGCGCCCTGCCGCAGCCGCCACCACAGCGCCGTGTCCTGATACAGCCGGGCGCAGTGCGCGGCGAAGGCCTCCGCTTCATCGGCAACCAGCAGCTCTCTGCCATCCGTCCAGCCCAGCTGGCCGGCGAGCAGCCCGGTCACCACCGCAGGCACCCCGCGCGCAGCCGCCTCATGCACCTTGTGGGGCAGGCCGGCGGCAAAGCGGGTGGGGGCGATGAAGCCGCGCGCCAGCTCGAACCACGGCGCCAGGTCCTGCGCCGGCCCGACCAGACACAGCCGCTCCCCGGCCAGCGCATGCAGCCGCCGCGCGGTGCAGCTGCCCACCACCAGCAGCCGCCAGCCGGTGCCGATCCTGGCATCGAGGCGCGGCATGATCTCGGCGGCGAACCAGGCCAGGGCATCGGCATTGGGGGTGAAATCCTGCGCCAGCGAGCCCACGAACAGCAGATCGTGCCGCGCCTCGGGCGGGGTCCGGCTGGGCATCCGGGTCAGGGCATGGCCCAGCACCGCCACCCGAAGCGGGCCGCCCTGGTGCGCGCCCCCCTGGTGCGCGCCCCCCTGG
>DAICZL010000677.1 GCA_027311165.1 bacterium | reverse complement strand
GCGGAGTGCTGCCTGACGGAGGGGATCGCGCGACCGCCGGTCCGCTCCCCGTTGCCGCCACAAGGAGAACCCAAAGCGCGCCGCCGCCGCAGCCTCCCGCGTGTTCTCCGGGAGCGAATTCTGCTTAGCTCCCTCTCGATGGGGTCCTTCCTTCTTCGCCTGCTGCGGGCATCGCGTGCGCGCGATGCCGTCTACGCCCCCATCGCGGTGCGGCCCCAGGGCGGGAACCGCCGCTCGGGCATGATGCGCCGGCTCGGGCTGTGCAGGATCCTGGTCCTGCTGGTCTCCCTGGCCGGTCGGGAGGGGCCGGCACGGGCCGCGGACCCGGTCTCCTACACGGTCACGATCGCTCCGACCGGCCGGCAGGCGCTGGACCAGGCGCTCTCGGACGCCTCGACGCTCGCCAGCCTGCGCCAGAGCGCTCCGGTCGGCGTCTTCGCCCTGCTCGCCCGCATCCGCGCCGACCGTCTTCGGTTCGACACGGTGCTGCGCAGTTTCGGCTATTACGCCGCCAGCATCACGGTCAGCCTGGATGGCCAGACGCTGGATGCGGCGGCGACGGCGGATCCCGACCTGCTCGCGCGGCTCGACGCCGCCCCTGCCGAGCCGCCGGTCGCGGTGAAAATCGCGATCGATCCCGGCCGGCTGTTTCATCTGCGCCATATCGTGGTGCAGGAAGCTCCCCCCCCGGGCGCCGCACCCGGCACCGCCGGGTCCAACGGCACGGCCATCCCTGCGGCGGCGCGCGACCGGCTCGGCCTGGTCACCGGCGCCCCGGCCGTTGCCGCCGATGTGCTCGCCGCCCGCGCCCGGCTGCTCGACGCCCTGCGTGGGCAGGGCTATGCGCTGGCCCGGGTCGATCCGCCGGTGGCCCTGCTCGATCCAGCCGGCGGCACGCTCGATGTCCAGTTCACCGTCGCTCCCGGCCCGCGCGTCGATCTCGGCCCGATCAGCGTCGAGGGGCTGGCGCGCACCAACGCGGCCTTCGTGCAGAGCCGGCTGCTGGTCCATCAGGGGCAGCTCTACGACCCCGCGGCGATCGAGAAGGCGCGGGCCGATCTCGCCTCGCTCGGCGTGTTCGCCTCGGTCGCCACCCGCCCGGCCACCGAGCTCGATCCGATGCAGCAATTGCCGCTCGCCTTCGTGGTGACCGAGCGGCCGGCCCATGTAGTGCAGGCCTCGGTCGCGTATTCGACCGACCAGGGCGGCAGCGTCTCCACCTCCTGGACCAACCGCAACCTGTTCGGCAATGCCGAGAAGCTCACCCTCTCGGCGGGCGTGAACGAGCTCGGCGGCACCGCCAGCGTCTCGCCTGGCTATGATGTCGGCGCCAGGCTCGCGGTGCCGGGCTTTCTGGCGCGCGCGCAGACCCTGGATGTCAGCCTCGACGCGCTGCGCAGCTACACCCTCGCCTATGATCAGGTGGGGCTGATCGGCGCGGTCGGCATCACCCGCCAGTTCACCGACCAGCTGAGCGGCCGGATCGGCCTCAGCGCCGAACGCGACCAGATCCTTCAGGAGGGCGTGACCAACCAGTATGCACTGCTCGGCCTGCCGCTCAGCCTCACCTACGATGCCTCGAACAGCCTGCTCGACCCCACACGCGGTTATCGCGCCGCCGCCACGCTGACGCCCACGCGCTCGTTCGGCAATTCCGCGAATTTCCTGATCGCCCAGATCGCCGGGTCGGTCTATCTGGACCTCGCCGGCGGCGGGCGCAGCGTGCTCGCGCTGCGCGGGCTGCTCGGCAGCATCAGCGGCGCCAGCCAGTTTCAGGTCCCGCCCGACCAACGCTTCTACGCCGGGGGCAGCAGCACGGTGCGAGGCTTCCGCTACCAGTCGATCGGGCCGCAATTCCCCGATCACAATCCGATCGGTGGCACCTCGATCGCCGCCGGGTCGGTCGAGTTCCGCCAGCGCTTCGGCGCCAGCCTGGGGGCGGTCGCTTTCGTCGATGCCGGCCAGGTGGGCAGCACGGTCTCTCCCTTCACCGCCACGACCGAAGTCGGCGCCGGGATCGGAGCACGCTATTATACCTCGATCGGGCCGATCCGGCTCGATGTCGCGCTGCCGGTGACCAGGGTGCCCGGCGGGGACCGGTTCGAGATCTATCTCGGCCTCGGCCAGGCGTTCTGATGGCGCCCTGGCCCGCTTTCGCCGGTCCACTGCGCCGGATGCTGCGGGTTGTGGCCTGGGTGCTGGCCGCGCTCGTCGGCGTGCCGGCGCTGGCCCTGGCCGTGCTGCTTGTGGTGGCGAATCTCGGCCCCGGCCAGGCCCTGGTCGCGACGCTGGCCGGGCGGCTGAGCGGCGGGGCGGTGATGGTCGAGGGCCTGTCCGGCCGTTTCCCGGATGCCCTGCGTCTGCATCGGATCGTGCTGCACGACGCGGCCGGCGACTGGCTGACGATCGAGGATGTGGCGCTCGACTGGGCCCCGCTGCGGCTGCTGGCGGGCGAGGCGGCGATCGACCGGCTGCGCATCGGCCTGGCGCGTCTGGCGCGGCTGCCGGCCTCGTCC
>DAICZL010000675.1 GCA_027311165.1 bacterium | reverse complement strand
CTGGCGGCACTGCGCGCCTGGTTCACCACCAGGCTCGCGGCGCTGGAGCCGCAGATGGGCTTCCTGCGGGCGCTGCGCGCGGCCCTGCCGGAAGACGGCATCCTGATCGAGGATGTCACCCAGATGGGCTTCGCGAGCCGCCTCGCCTGGCCGGTCGCCGCGCCGCGCCGCTTCCTCTCGCCGGGCTTTCAGGACAATCTCGGCTGGGCCTACGGAACCGCGCTGGGCGCCCAGGCCGCCTGCCCGGGACGGAAGGTGCTGGTGATCGCCGGCGATGGCGGGTTCATGTACCAGGCGGCGGAACTGGCCACCGCCATGCGCCACGGGCTGGCGGTGGTGGTGGTGGTGTTCGATGACGGCGCCTTCGGCAATGTCTGGCGCATCCAGGCCCGCCAGTACGGCAACCGGCTGATCGCCTGCGACCTCGCCAACCCCGATTTCGTCCGCTTCGCCGAGAGCTTCGGCATGGCCGCCTGGCGCGCCAGCACCCCGGCGGCGCTGGAAGCCGCGCTGCGCGAGGCCTTCGCCCGCGACGCGCCCGGCCTGATCCACGTGCCGGTCGGCGAGATGCCGAGCGTGTGGGACCTGATCCTGCTGCCGCGGGTGCGCGGCTTCGAAGACAGCTGGCGCCGGCCCATGCCATAGCGCCACGCCCGGGTCGCAGCCTTCGGGTGTGCCCCCATCGCAGCCGCGCCCGGTCCCCCCGACCGGGGCTCCGGCAAACCCGGGACACCGGCAGGGCCCGGGCTCCGACAAACCCGGGACACCGGCAAGACCGGGGCTCCGGCAAACCCGGGGCTCCGGCAAACCCGGGGCTCCGGCAAACCCGGGACACCGGCAAGTCCGGGACACCGGCAAGTCCGGGGCACCGGCACCTCCGGCGCTCAGCCCGCGCGCACCGCCCCGATCAGATATTCGTGGTTGCCCTCCGGCCCGGTGATCGGGCTCTCGCTGATCCCCGCCACACGCCAGCCCTCCAGCCCGCCCCACCAGGCGACGATCCGGTCGCAGACCTCCTGGCGCACCGCCGGGTCGCGCACCACGCCCTTGCTGCCCACCTGGCCCGGACCCGCCTCGAATTGCGGCTTGATCAGCGCGATCGCCCAGGCCCCGCCGGCGCACAGGCCGAGCGGCGCGGGCAGCAGCGTCCGCAGCCCGATGAAGCTCGCATCGCAGACCAGCGCCGCCACCGGCTCGGGGATCACCGCTTCGCTCAGATGCCGCGCATTGGTGCGCTCATGCACCACCACCCGCGGATCCGCACGCAGCTTCCAGGCGAGCTGCCCATGGCCGACATCCACCGCATGCACCCGCGCGGCACCCCCGGCCAGCAGCACATCGGTGAACCCGCCGGTGGAGGCGCCCAGATCCAGACAGACCAGCCCGCGCGGCGAGAAGCCGAACCGCGCCAGCCCGTGCGCGAGCTTGACCCCGCCGCGCGACACCCAGGGATGGTCCTGGCCGCGCACCTCCAGCGGCGCATCCTCGGGCAAAGTATCGCCGGATTTCGCGACCCGCTGCTCGCCGCAGAAGACCTTGCCGGCCAGGATCAGCGCCTGGGCGCGGGCGCGGGACTCCACCAGGCCGCGATCGAGCAGCAGCTGGTCGGCGCGGCGGCGTTTCATCGGCAAGGCCAAGGGCTCCGCCCTTGGAACCCGCCAGGGACCAGCGGTCCCTGGACCCGGCATTCCCTGCGGGGTACCCCCCAGGGAATTGGGTCTGGGGCCAGGGCCCCGGTGGGGTCCAGGGGCAAAGCCCCTGGCCTCACCCGCCGCGTTCCGG
>DAICZL010000335.1 GCA_027311165.1 bacterium | reverse complement strand
GGCTGGGGATGGGTCCCGAGGGACGCTCGGTGTTCGAGGAAGGCCTGTATATCCCGATCGTGAAGTGCTTCGACCGGGGCCGGCCGAACGAGACCTTCTTCGACTTCCTGCGCATGGGCTCGCGCCTGCCCGCCGAGCTGGAAGGCGATGTCTATTCCCTGTGCGCCTGCAACGATGCCGGGGCGAAGCGGCTGGTGCAGATGATGGACGAATTCGGCCTCGACAGCATCGATCCCCTGGCCGGGTTCATCTTCGAGGCCTCCCGCCGCGCCACCCTGGCGCGCATCGCCGAACTGCCCAGTGTGACCCTGCATGGCGAGATCGGCTCGGACGGCTACGCGGCGCCGGTGACCCTGCGCGCCGCCATGACCATCCTGGATGATGCGATCGAGGTGGATTTCGCCGGCACGTCGGGCCTGTCGCAGCGCGGCATCAACGTGCCGGCGGCCTATTGCCGCGCCTATGCCTGCTTCGGCATCAAGGTCGTGGTGGCGCCCGAGATCCCCAATAACTGGGCGAGCCTGGCGCCGTTCCGGATGACGATCCCGCCGGGCTGCATCCTGAACGCCCCGCGCCCCTATCCGGTATCGGTCCGCCATGTGATCGGCCAGTTGCTGCCGGACCTGATGATGGGCTGCCTGCACCAGGTGGTGCCCGACCGGGTGGCGGCCGAGGGCAGTTCCTGCCTGTGGAACCCGCCGCTGCGCGGCGGCGCCTCGGTGTCCGGCCAGGCACGCGGCAACCGCCCGGTGCTGCCGGATTTCGAGATGATCACCTTCAATTCCGGCGGCACCGGAGCGCGGCCCACGCGCGACGGGCTGGATGCGACGGCGTTTCCCTCCGGCGTGCGCACCATGCCGGTGGAGGCGAGCGAGAATGTCGCCCCGGTGATCTTCTGGCGCAAGGAATTGCGGCCCGACAGTGGCGGGGCCGGACGCAGCCGGGGGGGGCTTGGGCAGATCATGGAGATCGGCACCAAGGGCGATCTGGAATTCGCCTGCAACGCGATCTTCGACCGGATCGGCCATCCGCCCAAGGGCCGCGATGGCGGCCTGGCCGGGGCGGCCGGCGAGGTCGGGCTGAAATCCGGCGCGACCCTGCGCACCAAGGGTTTTCAGGTGATCGCCGAGGGCGAGCGGCTGTTGCTGAAACTGCCCGGCGGCGGCGGGATGGGCAAGCCGGCGGAGCGCCCGGCGGCGCTGGTCGCGCGCGACGTGCGCGACGGGCTGGTTTCGCCCGAGCAGGCGCGGGCGCTGTACGGGTTCGATCCGGACCGGCGGTAGTTCGGACCGCCTTGCCTGGCGCGCCTCGCCAGCGCTGAGCTTCCCTGGCGGACCGGATGGACCCCTTCGCGGGCCAGACCCCTCGTTCCGGAAGCCGCCGGCTTACAGAAACCGGTAGAGCACGTATCCCGCGACGATCAGCTGGACGAAGTTCAGAGCCACCGAGATCCCGTGAAGACGGCCGAAGCGGCTTTTCGCATCCGCGTTGCCCTGCAGCTGCATGTCGCGTGCAGCGTTGATCCGGGGCATCAGCATTTGCCGGGCATAGACGGACCCGAGGGCAATCGCGATCATCAGCGCGCCCGAGCGCGAATTCCACGGCAACAGCATCACCCCGCCAAGGCCTGCAATGCCGATCACGAACAGATAGTACCACGGAAAGGCGGCGCGGATGAACCGGCCGGCCTCCCCGGCCGGAAGAGTACTGAAAACCATCGGCGCAAATCCGAAGGAATAGATGATCATTCCCCCGAACAGGGTCGAGACCAGCAGCAGCGCAGGAAATTCCATCATCGTTCATCTCCGGTTGTGTTGCGGTTTTCCTCCAGCCCGTCGAGGAAGGCCTCCGCCTCGGCGTGGATCTCTGCCCGGCGCTCTTGCGTCCAACCCGCCAGCGTGCGGTAGGGCATTGCCAGCCGCGGATTGCCCGACAGGCGGCCTTCGTTCCGGATCAGGAAGGCCCAGTACAGATAGTTGAACGGGCAGGCTTTTGATCCGGTCTTCTGTTTCACGTCGTAGGTGCATGCCGGACAAAAATCCGACATCCGGTCGATATAGGCGCCGGAAGCGGCGTAGGGCTTGGACGCCATGTCCCCGCCATCCGCAAAGACCGCCATGCCGAGAGTGTTGGGCATCTCGACCCATTCGAATGCGTCGGCATAGACCGCGAGGTACCAGCGCTCGATCTCCCGCGGCACGACGCCCGCCAGCAGGGCGAAGTTTCCCGTCACCATCAGCCGCTGGATATGATGCGAATAGGCATAGCGCGCGGTGCTGCCGATCGCCTCGCGGAGACAGCGCATGGGGGTCTCGCCCGTCCAATAGAAAGCCGGCAGACTTCGCTTGGCGTTCAGCGCATTTCGCCACTCGTATTCCGGCATCAAGGTCCAGTAGACGCCACGGACATATTCGCGCCAGCCCAGAATCTGCCGCACGAATCCCTCGACCGCGTTCAACGGCGCGGCCCCCGAACGCCAGGCGCCTTCAGCCGCCTCGCAAATCTCGCCGGCCGAGAGCAGCCCGAGGTTCAACGCCGGGGCCAGCAGCGAGTGGAACAGGAACGGCGCACCAGCCCTCATCGCGTCCTGGTAATCGCCGAAGTGCTGCAGCCCCCGTTCGATGAAATCCTGTAACGCCCGCAGGGCGTCCCTGCGGTTCACCGGCCAGCCGAACTCCTCGATCTCACCGAAATGATCGCCGAAGCGCCGGGCGACCAGCGCCATCACCGCCCGCGTCGTCGCGTCAGGCGCGAAGCGCAGTCTGCCGGGCAGAACGGCAGATGCCGGCAATGGCTTGCGGTTCTGCGCATCGAGATTCCATTCCCCGCCTGCCGGCTGATCCCCGACCATCAGAATGTCGTGCTCGCGCCGCATCTCACGATAGAAATGCTCCATCAGCCACCTTCGACGTCCCCCCGCCCAGGCCGCGAAGCGGGCACGGCTGGCGAAGAAGCGGCCATCGTCGCGTCGCTCGACCGGGGTGTCGGTCAGAGCCGCCCAATCCTCCATCATGGCCTGCACGCGCCACTCGCCGGGCTCGGTCACCACCACCCGGTCCGGCGCGTGCCTCAACACCGCACGCTGGACCTCGCTTGTCAGGTGGCCGCTATTGTCGAGGGCATCGAGCGGCACATAATCGACCCTCACACCCCGTTCACGCAGTTCGTCCGCGAAGTGGCGCATCGCGGACAGGACCAGCACGATCTTCTGCTGGTGATGGCGGACATAGGTGCATTCCTCCATCACCTCCATCATCAGCACGATGTCGCGTGCAGGATCGAGATCTGCGAGAGCGGAGATATCGGACGAAAGCTGATCGCCCAGAATGACCCGGAGGACGCTCATCGGGTTTCCGGCCGCGGCGCCGCGGCGGCCGGGGACGCAGCGCCCCGGCAGCGCCGGGAGCAATACTTTACGTTCTCCCAGTCGCGTGCCCATTTCTTGCGCCAGCCGAAGGGCCGGCCACATTTCGCGCAGGGCTTGGTCGGGAGATCCGCTTTCGCACGCATCTTCGCCATCGCGCTACCAGGGCACGCGCTGACCGCGCCAGTCGAAGAAGCCGCCATTGGCCTCGATGGTCAGTTTTTCGATGACGGCCAGCAGGTGGCGGGCCGCCTCCGCGGGCGTGAGGACGTCGCGCCCGGTCGCTGCAAAGGGTGCAGACAATGCGGTCGCGACCGTGCCGGGATGCAGGGCGATACACAGGGCGTCGGGGGATCGACGTGCCAGTTCCACCGCCGCGGTCCGTACGATCTGGTTGAGCGCCGCTTTGGACGCACGGTAGGCATACCAGCCGCCGAGCCGATTGTCGCCGATGCTTCCCACTCTGGCGGACAGGGTTGCAAACACCGCCCTGCCCGATCGGGGCAGCAGAGGCAGCACATGCTTCATGATCAGCGCGGGGCCGATGGCGTTCAGCGCGAAGGAGCGTGCCAGCCTTCCGGCATCGAGCTGGCGCCAGGTTTTTTCTGGCGCCTGGCGATCATCATGAAGAAACCCCGTCGCATCGATCACGAGACGAAGCTCGCCCGTCCTGGCGGCAAATTCCGCGGCGCGCTGCAGACTCGCCTCGTCCATCAGGTCGATCGGGGGCGAGGAACGTCGACTGAACCCAACCACCTGCCCAAAGCCGCTGGCTGAGCATAATGTTGCGACCAGCGCGCTGCCGATGCCGCCGCCGGCACCGAAAATCACCGCCACGCCCGACCTCGGAAGCGAGTCCGGGTCGCCGCCGGAACGCGCCTCCATCGATGGTGCCGCCACTCCGCTCACCCGCGCTTTGCCGCGCCGGCGCGGAGCTTCTGCATCCTGCCAAAGAACCGGGAGACAAGCGGTCGGACTGGCAGGAACAGACGATAGCCAAATTCCAGCATGGGCAGCACGCCAGGCAGCGCCGCGGCGCGCGCCGCCCAGCGCCATCGCGGCAATCGGGCCCATACCTCGGCGAAAGCGGCTGCCCCGGAAAGAAGCTGTCCATTTCCGGCACGGACATGAAAGCGCTCCATGGCGCGCAGCCGGGTAAGGCCGGCTGGTATCGCGGCATCCGCTTCCGAGACGTCGATGAAACAGAGCGCGCCGGATTGATTGATCCGGCGGTAATATCCGATTTCCGCCCGGCACAACGGACAGGAGCCGTCGAAATATACCGTCGAACTCGAAGGCTGATGTTCCACGTAAATCTCCTGGATGCCGGGCAGGCCATTGACCGGAGCGAGAGCTTCATGCACGCAAAGACAATCCTCGATCTGTCGAACGAAGATTTCTTCGACATCCGGGCGGGCGATGACCCTCAGCAGCTGATGTGGTCGCTCTTCAGGAAATTTGTAGCCTCCGATGCGCCTGGGTTGAGGCGCGGCCATGGCGATCCGGCTCCCTCGCCCGGCCGGGGTCGGGGATCAAGGTGCAGGCCCTGACGGGCAATCCCGGAGCTCATCAAAGCCGTTCGCCATCAATCGGCAGGGCAGCTTCGATACAGGCAAACCGGCACGCTTCGGAACGTGCCGGGGTTCTGCAGCGCGATCGGAACCGGTTGAAGCGGGTCTGCGGTCCGCTCGCGCCTCAGCCCGCTGGTCTGGCGAGCCATTCTGTCGCGGTTGAAGGCGACCCGATGCGCTAACGCGCTATCGCGAGGCCAGGCGTTTCTGCTGCTGCGTGAACAGCCCGCTCGCCGCCGCCATCACCTGCATCTGGTAGGTCTGGTTCAGCTCCGGCGTATGGGAATGGTAATCGCCGATCGCCTGCATCAGCCGTCCATGGGTCTCGTTCAGATAGGTGCGCATCACCGCTCCGGCGGCAGCGATGTTGAAGCAGGCATCGCCGATCAGCCGGGCGCGCACCGTATCCTCAGGCAGCCGGGTCACCCGCGCCAGCGCCGGCAGCCAGCGCGTATTGACCTGCATCACGCCCAGATCCTGCGATCCGTCACGATTGGTCTGCACGCTGCCGACCTGTCCGCCCTCCACCCGCTGGATCGACGGCAGCACACGCGGCGGCAGATGATAGAAATGCGCTACCAGCGCCATGCAGGCCAGATAGGGAACCGCCATCAATCCGTCCTCGCTCCTGTCTTGGCCAGACCGTGCACTTCCTGTAGAAACCGCCGCGAACGGGGGATGCCAGCATGCAGCAGCACATCCAGGCCAAGCGGGTCCAGCCGGGCCGGAGCCGGCAGGCAGGGTTCACCCTGCTGGAAATCCTGGTGGTCATCGCCATTCTCGGCCTGTTGATCGGCCTGGTCGCGCCGGCGGCGCTGCGCCAGCTGGGCGGGGCGCGCAATTCGGTCGCCAAGCAGTCGATCGAGCGGATCGGGTCGGTGCTCGACCTCTACAAGCTCGATGCCGGCAGCTATCCCACGACTGAACAGGGCCTGGCCGCGCTTACCGAGAAGCCATCGGGTGCGACGGTCTGGAACGGGCCTTATCTGAAAGACGGCAAGACCCCGCTCGATCCGTGGAATCATCCCTATCTCTACCGCAGCCCGTCCGCCCGCCAGGGACATGATTACGATCTCTGCTCGGGCGGTGCCAATGCCCAGGGCGGCGAACCCGGCGCCGAGGGCATGATCTGCAACCCCTGATCCAACCGGTCGCTCATCCATTGGCCCGTTCCCAGCTGATCACCTCATAGGGCGCACGGTCGGCGCCGCTGCTGGATCCCGCATTGACGCGCAACATGGCGCGGCGCGTGTAATGGCCGCCATCGCTACTGCGGGCGCGGGCGGTGATTTCCACGACCACGGCAGTCTCGGTATTGCCGATATCGGGCGGCACCGCGGCGCCGGCCGCGGCGGCATCGGCCAGGGCCTGCAATACCAGCGGGTCGGCCTGCGCCGGATCGGGGTTGCCGTCCAGATGCAGTGCCACGTGCGGGGTCAGGGCTGCCAGGATCGCGGGTGTCATGCCCAGGACCAGGCCGAGTTCGTCGAGCGTGCGGAATGCCTCGTTGGGCGGTCCGAACGGCTTGCCCGCGGCAAGATACTGGCCGGCTTTCGCGCCGAGCGGCAGCGGGTTGCGGCTCGGGCTGCGCCAGTCGGCGATGGCGGCGGCGAGCGCGGATGCCGTGCGCTGGTCGAGCCCGGTTTCGCGCAGCAATGCCCCCAGCAGCTGGAGCGAGGCAGTGTTGAGATCGACCCGCCCCGACAGGTCGACGATCGAGACCACCGCCTCGGCCCGTGACAGGCGCAGCGGATGCGCCATCCCATCAGCCGCCCAGCGCGCGTTCGATCCGTCCAGCAGGTGGAACAGGGCGGTGAAGACGGCGGCATCGGCCGCCGCTTCGGCCACCGCCGCCCCGCGCAGATTGGCCGCCAGCCTGGCCTCGCTGCGTCCGGCGGCGGTGATCACGCTGCCGACCAGGGTCAGCAGCGACATTGTCCACAGCACGATCAGCAGCGCGAAGCCGTCCTGCCGGCGGGCAGCCCGGGCAAGATTGCCGCGCCGGGCCCGACCGGGCCATTGCAGGCTCCGTCCGCTCCCCCATCGGGTCGGGGCCGATCGAGCTCCCGACCCGTCCGGGCCGGGGCGGCTCATTGCGGCGGCTTGATCTTATGGCGCAGATAGGCGCCGGGATCGGGGGAGCCGCTCAGCCCCAGACCCTGCGTCTCCTGGGGCACCAGGGCGGCGTTCATCAGCTGCTCGCGCAGATCGTCGGTCAGGGCGCGGGCATCGCGCTGGTCGTGCACCACATGCGGGGTGATCAGCACCAGAAGCTCGGTGCGGGTGCGCTGATTGGTCTGGGTGCCGGTCAGCAGGCCCAGGATCGGCACGTCCTTCAGCCAGGGCAGGCCGGAATTGGCCACCGCGATGTTGTCGCGGATCAGCCCGGCCAGGCCGACGGTCTGCCCGTCCTGCACCACCACCCGCGAACTCACGCTGCGCTCGGAGAAGGTGGGCGAGGTGATCCCGGCGGTTTGCGGGGCCGAGGTGTTCACCTCGCTGACATTCTGGTTGATATCCAGCGTCACCAGCCCGCCGCTGTTCACCCGTGGCGTCACGTTCAGCACCACCCCGGTCTGCATGTAGTTGACCGAGTTGATCACCGGCGCGCCGCTGACCAGCGTGCTCTGCGAGGACTGGCTGAGATAGGGCACCAGATCGCCCACCTGCAGCGCCGCCGGCTGGTTATCGAGCACCATGATCTGCGGCGAGGACAGCACTTTCACCGTGGTGACCGCCTGCAGCGCCGAGAGCGCGGCGGTGACGGATTTGGAGGATACGCCGAGCAGGAAGCCAGGGAAGGATCCGGTGACCGCGCCCGACAGCGCCGCCGAGTTGATCGGCAGGCCCGTGCTGGAGGCGTTGGACAGCGCCGCGTTCAGGTCGCCCGACTTGAAGAAGAACTGCGTGCCGTACTGCAGCTGGTCGTTCAGGGTGACCTCGGCGATGGTGGCGTCGATGCGAACCTGCAACGGCAGGATGTCGATCTTGCGCAGCATCGCCTCGATCGTGCCTTCCTCCTGCGGGGTCGCGAAGACCAGCACGGCATTGTTCTGCGAGTCGGGGATGATGCGCATGGAGTTGGCATCGCTGTTGCCCGCGCCGCCCGCACCGCCCCCCGAACTTTCCAGACCGCCCAGCAGTGGATTGGTCGTGGCCGAGGCGGCCGGGCTGGCTCCGCCGGCGGTCTGGCCG
>DAICZL010000660.1 GCA_027311165.1 bacterium | reverse complement strand
TCAGGTTGAAACGGGCCCCGCCGCCCGTCGCCGCCCGCCGGGTGCAGTGTCAGGTTGAAACGGTCCCCGCCACGGCGTCGAGCGCGCGGATGGCATCGTCGGCCAGCGTGAGTTCGGCCGCGGCGAGGTTCTCCCGGAGATGCGCGATCGACGAGGTCCCCGGGATCAGCAGGATGTTGGGCGCGCGGTGCAGCAGCCAGGCGAGCGCCACCTGCATCGGCGTCGCGCCGAGACGCGTCGCCACGTCGGACAGGATGGACGATTGCAGGGGGCTGAACCCGCCGAGCGGAAAGAACTGCACATAGGCGATGGTCTCGCGGGCCAGGTCGTCGATCAGGGCATCGTCCGCCCGGTGCGCCAGGTTGTAGTGGTTCTGCACGCAGACGATCTCGCAGATCCGGCGTCCCTCGGCGATCTGCGCGGGCGTGACGTTGCTCAGCCCGATATGGCGCACCAGGCCCTGAGCCTGCAGCCCGGCCAGGACCGTGAGCGGCGCCTCGATCGATCCCTCCGCCGGACCATGCACGTCGAACATGCTGCGCAGATTGACCAGTTCGAGCACATCGAGGCCCAGATTGCGGAGATTGTCATGCACCGCCCGGGTGAGTTCCTCGGGCGAGAGGGCCGGGATCCAGGACCCGTCCGCGCCGCGCCGGGCGCTGATCTTGGTGACGATGACCAGATCCGCAGGATAGGGCGCGAGCGCCTCGCGGATCAGCTGATTGGTGATGTGGGGGCCATAGAAGTCGCTGGTGTCGATGTGGTTGACCCCGCTCGCGACCGCCTCGCGCAGGACCGCCAGCGCTGCGGCCCGATCCCTGGGCGGGCCGAACACGCCGGGCCCCGCGAGCTGCATGGCCCCGTAGCCGAGCCGGTGCACCTGACGGTCACCGAGGGTGAAGCTGCCGGAAAGGCCGAGATTGGCCATGGTCGATCTCCTCTGAACAAGACCCTTGACCGGGTCGGTGCGGTCGCAGGCCTCGCGGCGTCACGGTTCGGGGCACGGCAGCGCATCGTGAAACCCGATCCGGAGCTTCCACGACGGCCATGCCTGGCGCCATCCCCCGGCGGAGCTGTGCGCCCCGGCCGGACAGGCGGGCAGGGCGATCGGGGGTTCCGCCTGGCCTCGCGGAGGGAAGCTGTCTGGCGGCTCCATCAGCCGATGCGCAGCAATTGCGGCCCCTGACGGTGCAGCCAGGCATCGGCCGCCGCGCGATGGGGGGTCAGTTCCGCGACCAGTGCCCAGAACCGCGCGCCGTGGTTCATGTGGCGCAGATGCGCGACCTCGTGAGCGGCGACGTAGTCCTGCACGAAGTCCGGTGCCATCACCAGTCGCCAGCTGAACGACAGCGTCCCGTCCGGCGCGCAGCTTCCCCAGCGGCTGCGCGTGTCCTTGACACTGACCCGGCGCAGTTTCAGCCCTGCCGCCTGCGCCTTGCCGCTCGCCAGCTCGCCCAGCCGGTGGGCCGCCTCGGCGCGCAGGAAATCGGTGACCCGGCGGGCCAGGAAGGCCGCATCTCCGGCGACCTGGATCTCCTGCCCGCTGATCCAGGCCCCGCCGCGGGCGGCCGGCATGTGGCGGATGCGATAGAGCGCGCCGGCCAGCGGGATCTCCGTGCCGTCGGCGAAGCGCACCGCCCCCGGCAGGGCCCGCAGCCGCTCGGCGACCCAGTCGGCGTGGCTCATCAGCAGGGACAGTCCCGCCGACCGGGCCGCCCTTGGCGGCAATGTCACCACCACCGCCCCGGCGCGCGGGTCGATGCGCAGGCTGACGCGCCGCGCCCTGGCGCTGCGGCGCCATTGCACGGGGGCAGGGCCGCCCGGCAGGGCGAGGGTTTCAGAGAGCAGCAGGGCCATCCCCCCATGTTGGGCCGGAACACCGCGCCGGTTCAATCGGCACGCGCCGCGTTCGCCCAGGGAACCAGCCGGCTGGGAGGCGAGGCCATCAACCGACCCGGCCCATGCCCGCCTCGACAGCCCGGTGGGACTGCCGGAACCCATGCCCTCCGCCAACCGGTGCGCCCCGTTCGTGCCGGGTCCGATGGGGCTATCCGCCCCTTGCCCGGTCCGGCCTTCTTCGGCATGTATGTTATAACATAGCATTTCGAGGGACCGATGGTCGCCCGCTGCCTGCTTGCGGCATTGCTGCTGCTGATGCCCGCGACCCTGCGCGCCGCGCCGGCGCTGCCGGTGGTCGCGACCTTCTCCGTGCTGGCGGACATGGTGCGCGAGGTCGGCGGCGATGCGGTCGCGGTGACCATGCTGGTGCCCTTCGATGGTGATGCCCATTCCTATGAGCCGCGCCCCTCGGACCTGGTCGCGGTGCAGCAGGCCCGGCTGGTGGTGACCAACGGTCTGGGCATGGAGGGCTGGATCGACCGGCTGCTGCGCAATGCCGGAGGAGACGCGGTTCGGGTGGTCGCGACCGAAGGGGTGGTGCCCCGCCGGATGCAGGAAGGCGCGAACGCGCTCATCGACCCGCATGCCTGGCAGGATCCGCGCAACGGAGAGCGCTACGCCGCCAATATCGAGGCCGCGCTGGCTCGGGCGGATCCCGACCGGGCAATGCTGTTTCACGCCAATGCCGCGCGCTTCATCGCTGCGATCCGGCAGACCGATGACTGGATCGCGCAGCAGATCCAGACCGTGCCTGAAGCCCGGCGCAAGATCATCACCAGCCACGACGCGTTCGGCTATTTCGGCGCCCGCTTCGGCGTCACGTTTCTGGGCGTGCAGGGGCTTTCCACCGAATCCGAGCCCACCCCGCGGGAGATGGCGGCGCTGGTGCAGCAGGTCAGGCGCGCGCATGTGCACACGATCTTCATCGAGAACATGACCGATCCGCGCCTGGCCGACACCCTGGCGCAGGAGGCCGGGGCGGTGCTGGGTCCCACGCTCTATTCGGATGCGCTCTCCCCCCCCGATGGTCCGGCGGCGAGCTATCTGGCGATGTTTCACCACAACGTGCCGCTGTTCGTGGCCGCGATGGTCGAAAACTGACACCAGGGGCCGGATTGCGCCGGCACGCCTGATGCGCGGGTGGCAGCGGGCCGATGCCGGCGATCGCGATCCTCCCTGTCATCGGCCACGCCCCCAATCGTCGGAGGAGCGGCCCGCATCGGTCTGGTCCGCCTCTTGAGCGATATCGCATCAGGTTGACCGCATCCGCGATAAAATTGCGCGCCAGAACAACGAGCTGGAGCGCGATCGGCCGGCAAATCCGACAGCACCGGCCCCGAT
>DAICZL010000652.1 GCA_027311165.1 bacterium | reverse complement strand
CCAGTACGAGGTGACCGTGCGCCCCTCCGGCTATGGCGCGGCGGAAGCGCGGGCGGCGATCGGCCGCGCCCTGCCCGGACGGTCCATCACCATCGAGACGCTGGATAACGGGTTGTCGGTCGCAGGCGAGGTGCGCAGCCCGGCCGAGGCCGATCAGATCATGCAGCTCGCCCGCAGCTACGTGACCGAGAAGCAGACCGTCGAGAACCGGCTGTCGGTGATGTCGAGCCTGCAGGTCAATCTCAGCGTCCGGGTCGCCGAGATGAGCCGCAACCTGTCGCGCAAGCTCGGCGTGAACTGGCAGATGCTCGGCACCATCGGCAGCATCGCGACGCTGCCGGCGCTGAATGTGGCGGTCAATGCCGCGACCGCCGTGCCCTGCCTGGGTCTGCAGCTGTCGATCAGCTGCCAGGGGCTGAGCTTCAACGGCCTGATCGATGCGCTGGCCCAGGACCAGCTGGTGCGGGTGCTGGCCGAGCCCAACCTGACCGCGATCAGCGGCGAGACCGCGAGCTTTCTGGTGGGCGGCGAATTTCCGATCCCGGTCGCCCAGCAGAACAACGAGGTGACCATCGAGTTCAAGCAATACGGCATCAGCCTGGCCTTCGTGCCGACGGTGTTCACCGGCGGTCGGATCAGCATCAAGGTCCGCCCGGAAGTGAGCGAACTGTCCGATCAGGGCGCGATCACGATGCAGGCCGGCAATTCCACCATCCAGGTACCGGCGCTGACCGTGCGCCGGGCCGAGACCACGGTGGAGCTGGGCAGCGGCCAGAGCTTCGCCATTGCCGGGCTGTTGCTCGACAGCGCCAAGCTGACCGCGAACTACCTGCCGATCCTGGGTGATCTGCCGATCCTGGGACCGCTGTTCCGCGACGATCAGTTCCAGAACAACGAGACAGAGCTGGTCATCGTCATCACCCCCTACCTGGTCCGCCCGACCTCCGATCCGGCGGCGCTGCATGTGCCGGGCCAGAGCTGGACCCCGCCCAACGATCTCGAGCGGATCCTGCTGCTGCGCCAGACCGGACGTCCGTCTGCCGGGCCCGGGCCCGCGACGCCGATCGCTGCGCGGATCCCCGGCGATGCGGGCTTCGTCGTCCAATGAGCCGGCCGAGCATGCTCCCCCGGCGACCCGGGCACCCCGTCTGGCCGTTTCTCGCCGCGGCCTTGCTGCTGGCCGGCTGCGATGCGATGGACCCCTACAAGCGCGAGGGCACCTGGCGTCCGGAAGGCGCCAACGAGGCCAATCTGCGCGCCATGGTCGCGGTGCCCGCCGATCTGGTGGGCGGCCAGGAAGACCTCGCCGGTGACGGCCGCCAGGCGGCCTCGGCGTTGAACCGCATGCGCAAGGACACGGTCCGCCCGCTGCCCGACAGCGCGGTGGCCAATGTCGTGCCGGTCGCGCTCGGTGATCAGACCTCCGCGCCGGCCCCCGCCGCCACCAGCCAGGGGGGGAATTGATGCCGCCCGAGGGCAGCCTCGCTCCCCGTTCCGCGGAGGCCGCACCATCGCGTCCGGACCGGCCGGACATCGTGGCCTTCGTCGCCGATGCCGAGACCGAGACGGCGCTGCGCGAGGGGCTGATCGAGGCGGTGCCCGAAGGCATCGAGATGCGGCGCGGCAATGTGCATGCGGCGATCGCGGCGCTGCAGAAGATGCCGACGCCGCGCACCCTGATCGTTGATGTCGGCGGCGAGGACCAGCCGCTGACCGCGCTTGGCGATCTCTCGCTGGTGGTCGAGCCCGATGTGCGGGTGCTGACGGTCGGTGACCGCGACGATGTGAACTTCTACCGCCAGGTGACCCGCGGCCTCGGCGTGCTGGAGTATCTGTACAAACCGCTGCAGCGCGACATGGTGGCGCGACATTTCGGTCCGCTGATCATGCGCCAGGCGCCGCAGACCGAAGGCGTGCATGGCGGCCGCGTGGTCACCGTGACCGGGACCCGCGGCGGGGTGGGTGCGAGCACGCTCGCGGCCAATCTCGCATGGCATTTCGGCGTCGAGGCGAAGCGGCATACCGTGCTGCTGGACTCCGACATGCATCGCGGCACCTGCGCTCTGCTGCTGGGGGCCAAGACCGGGGCGGGGCTGCGCACCGCGATCGAGACGCCGAGCCGCATCGATGAGCTCTTCGTCGAGCGGGCCGCCCAGCCGGTGAGCGAGCGTCTGCACGTGCTGGCCGGCGAGGAGAAGCTGCACGAGCAGCCGGCCTATGCCCAGGGCGGCGCGGCAAAGCTGATCGATGCGCTGCGCCGGCGCTACAATTTCGTGGTCGTCGATCTGCCCTTCACCGGCCTGTTGATGCATCGCGATCTGCTGATGCTCGCCCATCAGCGGGTGCTGGTCACCGAGCCGACCCTGGCCGGGGTGCGCGATACGCTGCGCCTGCTCGCCCTGCCGAACGGTCCCCAGCAGCCACGCCGGGCGGTGATCGTGCTCAACCGGATGGGCCTGCCCGGCGGGCTGACCCGCCGCCAGGTGGAGGAGGCGCTGAAGATGAAGGTCGATGTCGTGGTGCCCGATCTGCCGAAAATCGTCGGCAATGCGGCGAGCCTCGGCGAGCCCGCCGCCGCCGCACGCGGCGGGTTTCGTACCGGCGTGCTGGACATGGCGCGCGAGGTGGCCTTCGTGCGGCTTCTCGATGCCTCCCCCGAGCAGTCGCTCGCCGCGCTGGCCGGGGCCAAGCGCCGGCGTGGCCTGTTCGGCCTGAAGGCTCGCCGGTGAGCGCGGTATTCGCCACGGGCTTCGGCCGCCGCCGGGTCGAGGTGGCGGTGCCGGCCGAGGAGGCGCCGGCACCAGTCGCCGCGGCACCAGCGCCGGCGGCGAAGCAGACTGCCGCCTCGCCGATCATCGAGCTGCGCGCGCAATGCCTGGCCCAGCTCGATCCGGCGATCGTCTCCTCGATGTCGGCCGAGCGGCTGACCACCGAGGTCGAGCGCGTGCTGGCGGAAATCGCGACCGAACGCCGCCTGCAGCTGAACGGGCGCGAGCAGCGCCAGCTCGCCAACGAGCTGGTCCACGACATGCTGGGGCTCGGCCCGCTCGAGCCGCTGCTGGAAGACGACAGCATCACCGATATCATGGTCAACGGGCCGGAGCGGGTGTTCGTCGAACGCGGCGGCAAGGTCGTACTGTCGGCGGCGAAGTTCCGCGATGCCGGCCATGCCATGAATGTCTGCCAGCGCATCGCCGCCTCGGTCGGGCGGCGGATCGACGAGAGCAGCCCGATGGTCGATGCGCGGCTGAAGGACGGCTCGCGCGTCAACATCGTGTTCCCCCCGCTCGCGCTCGACGGGCCCTATGTCTCGATCCGCAAATTCTCGCGCCGGCAGATCGATTTCGCCAAGCTGATCAGCTATGGCTCGCTCACTGCGCCGGTCGCGCGGATTCTCGAGATCGCCGGGAGGGCGCGGCTCAACATCATCATCTCGGGCGGCACCGGCTCGGGCAAGACCACGATGATGAATGCGCTGTCGCGGCTGATCGATCATGGCGAACGCATCGTCACGGTCGAGGACCGGCCGAACTGCAGTTGCAGCAGCCCCACGTGGTGCGGCTCGAGACGCGGCCGGCCAGCCTCGAAGGGCGCGGCGAGATCACCCAGCGCGACCTGATGCGCAATGCGCTGCGGATGCGCCCCGACCGCATCATCATCGGCGAGGTGCGCGGCGGGGAGGCGTTCGACATGCTGCAGGCGATGAACACCGGCCATGACGGCAGCATGTCCACGATCCACGCCAACACCACCCGCGACGCGCTGACCCGGGTCGAGAACATGGTGCAGATGGGCAATATGGGCCTGCCCTCGCGCGCGATCCGCACCCAGATCGTCGGCGCGGTCGATCTGATCGTGCAGGTCGAGCGCCAGCGTGACGGCACCCGCCGGGTCACCCAGGTCACCGATGTCTGCGGGCTCGAAGGAGAGGTGGTGATCCTCAACGACATCTTCCTCTACGAGATCGAGGGCGAGACCACCGAAGGCAAGCTGATCGGTCACTACCGTAGCAGCCGCTCGCGCCCGTCCTTTCATCAGCGGCTGGTCTATTTCGGCCTCGACCGGGCCTGGACCGCGGCGCTGGAGGAGCTCGAGCAGTGAACCTCTCCCTGCCGCGGCTGTTGCTGGCGGCCTGCCTGCTGCTGATGCTGCTGGCGGCGTCCTGCATGGCGGTGCTGCGGGCCCAGCAGCGCGAGCAGCGCTTCGCCGAGCGTGTCAGGCAGGTGATCCAGCCGCATCTGCGGGCCAGCCGGCTCGGTATGGCTCACCGGACCAAGGTCGCGCTCAGCGGAACGCTGCAGTCGCTGATCCGCCGGGTCGCCTGGCTGTTCGGCTTCAAGCCAGAGCGCGAGGCCAGCTATCCGCTGCGCTGGTTCGTGGTGGTGCCGCTCGCGCTGATGATCTCCTGGATCGCAGTGCATCTGCTGCTTGGTCTGATCGGGTCGCTCGCCCATCTGCTGCTGCCGGTCGGCTGGCTGTTCTTCAGCCGTCGCTTCTACGGCTGGTGCAACGACCGAAGGTCCGAACGGCTGTATCTGCAGTTTCCCGACGCGCTGGGCATGATCGTGCGCACCGTGCGCGTCGGCATTCCGGTCACCGAGGCGATCCGCACCGTGGCTCGCGAGAGTGTCTGGCCAACCTCGATCGAGTTCGGGCTGCTGTCGGATCAGGTCGCGATCGGCGTCTCGCTCGAGGACGCGCTGCGGGAGATGGCCGATCGCAACAGCCTGGCCGAATACCAGTTTTTCGCGACCGCGCTCGCGCTGCAGAGCCAGACCGGCGGCGGGCTGACCGAGACACTCGAGAACCTCGCCGAGGTGATCCGCAAGCGTGTGCAGCTGCGCGCCCGCGCCCATGCGCTGGCGTCCGAGGCGCGCACCAGCAT
>DAICZL010000331.1 GCA_027311165.1 bacterium | reverse complement strand
CGCTGGGGCCGCTATCTGTTCGCGATCGGCAGCAACCGCGAAGCGGCCAGGCTGTCCGGGGTGAACGTCAACCGGATGATCTACCTGGCCTATACGCTGTCGGCGACGCTGGCCGCCTTCGCCGGCATCCTGACCGCCTCGCGCATCAGCATCGGCAATGCCACCACCGGCGAGGGGTGGGAGTTGCAGTCGATCGCCTCCTCGGTGATCGGCGGGACCAGCCTGTTCGGCGCGGTGGGCAGCATCCAGGGGCCGCTGCTGGGCTCGTTCCTGCTGACCACCATTAACAACGGCGCCAATCTGCTGAACGTCAACCCGTTTTGGCAGCGCATCATCACCGGCGGGCTGATCATCGTGATCGTGTATTTCGACCAGCTGCGGCGACGGAAGGGGTAGCGGCTCGCGTCGGACCGGGTCGGCCCGGCGCCAGCCTGGCCGGTCGTGCGCGCGGGTCAGGGGGGCGGCCGGGGCCCGGCCGCCGGACCCGCCGGCGGTTCCACGCGGACGTTCACCACCAGTGTCCAGGTCGATTCCCATCGGGTCTCCTGCCCGGTGAATTGCGAGTGTATCAGCAGGCTGAACCGATCATCGCCGGCGTAACCGGCGTCCGGCCGATAGCCATACGCTATCGCGCCCGATCGGCTGGTGGTTCGCGCCGTTCCGTGCTGCGGCATTTCATCGAGCGTCGCCACCTCCATTCTGGAAATAGACGTGAGCCACGTAGCGCACCAGTCCTGGTCATTCCATACGGTCATGCTCGTATGGTTCGTCACAAACGGCCTGACGCTGATCATCTCATCGCTGATCAGGCACTTTCCGGGCGTGCCGGTCATGCTTTCTGCGCAGCCGGCGACGAGCAGGGCGACCAGCGGCGCGGCGACGCCCCCGACTCTGCCCCCGACACTCATGGCACGCGCTCTTCCCTCGGCCCGGTCGCGGGTGACGGCCGGGCCGCCGCGGCGGGATCGGCCGGCGCATCCGCCGCCGGGGCGATGAAGACCTGCGCGGTGCTGGCGGAGATCCACACCCTGTGCCGTAGCAGATAGTCCAGGCCGAGGAACATCATCCGCGCGGTGCCGGCGTCCAGCACCGGCAGGTCGACGTCGCGCAAGACCGTCGCGCCGATCCGCAGAGTGGTGATGCGCCGCAGCTCGCTCGCGCGCGGAACGCCGTCGGGGCCCGCCAGGCTCGGCGCCGGGCCGCTGCCGGCTGGAGCAGGCTGCCTGAGGCAGCCGCACCAGCGGGCGAACGCGCTGCTGACGAAGGTCACGCTCGTACCGGTGTCGATGACGGCATCGACCCAGTCCGTTCCGAGCTGCACTTGGATGACGGCGCGTCGGAGGTCGTCGGCCCAGGAGAACCCGACGGCCTGATAGGGGCCGGTCCAGGGAATGAACCGCCCAGCGCAGCCATGCACCTGGTAAAGCGACATCCTGCCATCCGGCAGATCGAGGTCGACGTCGTAGCGGGTCAGGACATCCGCCCCGAGGATGCCATCGACACGGCCTTGTATCCGCGCGATGACCGGCAGGCGCGCGACGACCACGAGCGGCGCCGGCAGGCGCGCCTGTCCCAGCGTGAAGGCGGCGACCGCGGCGAGGCTCGCCTCGAACGGGTCACCGATCGTGGGATCGAGCCGCAACCGCCGGTCGGGGTCTGCCCTGAGCCCGAGGCGCTCCGCTGCCGCCTGATCCACGACCATGCGGTCCGCGCCGGTGTCGAGCAACAGAGCCGCATCCCTGCCGTTCAGCCCGGCGTGAACCAGGACAAAGCCGGCAGAGCGCTCGACCGGGGCCGATGTCAGCTCATCGATGTGGCATTGGTCCCCGCGAGCCGCGCCCATCCCGCCAAGCAGAGGCAGCAGCGACGCCACGAGACCAAGCTGCGCCAGGACCCTTGCCGGGCGACACGTCGGCTGGCACGCGCTCGGGACCATGGTCAGGGCTGTCCCGCGGCAGCGGGCCCCGCACCGGCCGGGCTTGCGGTCTGCGCTGGCACCGCAAGGAGAGAGTGCCCGTCGAATCAAGGCGATCATGAGTAATCGCATCAGCCCTGACCTGGTCAGCGCCATACCGTACTGGCATATTAACAAATCAGTACGATATACTAATCAAAATGAAATGGATACAAAAAAACCGAGGTCGCCCGGCTCTTTCCGCCCTGGCCGAAACGATCCGCCGCCCTCCGGGGACAGCCGGCGGCGCGGCCGCCGCCATTGCCCGTGCCACGGCACTGTGGTTGGCTTTCACGCATGACCCCGCGATCCGCCGCCCCTGCGCACAAGGCCCAGCCCTGCCATCGGCTCAGTATCCGCATCGACCTCGCCTCCGGCGCGCAGATCGGTCCCGGCAAGGTGGCGCTGCTGGAGGCGATCGGCCGCGAGGGGTCGATCTCGGCCGGCGGCCGGGCCTTGAAGATGTCCTATCGCCGCGCCTGGGAACTGATCGAGGATATGAACCGCAGCCTGGGCGTCCCAGTGGTCACGACCGCTGCCGGCGGTGCCGGGGGCGGGGGTGCCAGCCTGACCGCGGCTGGTCAGGCGGTGATCGACCGCTATCGCGCAATCGAGGCGGAGACCGAAGCTGCGGCGAAGAAGCATCTGGCCGCGCTCGGGCGGCTCCGCCCGGGCTGAGTTCCCGCTGCCAGCTTCGCAGGCCCGGCCAGGGAGCACCGCTCCCCGCATCGGGTTCCCCCTTGGCAGACACACGGCACGGGCCCGGCTTCTGAGGGGCTTCCCCGATCGGACAGACGCCCCCAGACACCGCCCGTTCCACCGCGCGTCCGCGTCTCTACACAATTGCGAAACCTTACATTAATTTTCTTGCCTGAGCGTTAACGAGCAAATAACGATACTTCACGCACCGCGCTGAACTGGTCGGATTGCTCGAAAATCCTGCGTTCTCAGGGAAACTTCGTGATGAAACCCATTGATCCAAAATTTGCCGGCCTGCTGGCTGCGCTTTTTCTTAACGCCTGTGTCACGGCGCCGATCGGCCCGACCGTGCAGGTGATGCCTGGGCCGCACAAACAGTTCGCCGAATTCCAGGAGGACCAGGCGGTCTGCAAATCCTTCGCCCAGCAGCAGATCGGTGATGCCCAGCAGCAGCTGAACCAGCAGCAGGCGGTCGGTGTCATCGGCGGCGTGCTGCTCGGCGCCGCTCTGGGCGGCGCGGTCGGCGGTGGCAACGGCGCCGGAATCGGCGCGGCCTCCGGCGCGGCCGCAGGCACTGCGGTCGGCACCGGTGTCGCCGCCAACACCCAGACTACGCTGCAGATGCAGTACGACACCGCCTATTCGCAATGCATGTTCACCAAGGGCGACCAGGTGCCCGGCTTCACCCCGCCAGTGGTCGCCGCGCTGCCCGGCTATGGCGGGCCCGACCCCGCTCTGGTGCGCGCGATCCAGCTGGAACTGATCCGTCTGGGCTATGCGGATGTCTCGCCCGACGGCGCCGCCGGCCCGCGCACCCGCGGCGCCATCAGCAGTTTCGAGAGCGCTAACGGCCTGCGGGTCGATGGCGCGCCGACGCCGCAGCTGCTGAGCCGCTTGCGCGGTACCACTGCCGTTGCCGCCGCCCCGGCAGCCCCCGCCAGCACCTGGCTAACGCCGGCCCCGGCCGCGCCGGCCCCCGTCGCCAACAGCCAGTAACCGGAGACGTCACCGTGCGCATCGATCCTGGACGGCAGCCTGCAACCGGGGCTCTGGCGCGCGCGGTGCTTGGCCTTGCCCCGCTGGTCGCGACACTCGCCGCAACCACCGCGCTGGTCCCCCCGGCGCGGGCGCAATCGGC
>DAICZL010000328.1 GCA_027311165.1 bacterium | reverse complement strand
GACATCAGCAGCAGCACGTCGTTGTAGCTCAGGGTCAGCGCCTGAGACTGCACCATCGCCGCCATCTGCTGCAGCGCCGCGACATGCGCGTCGCCCGCCTTCGCCCCCTGCATCGCATGGGTCATCTCGGCCAGCATTCCGGTGGCGCCAGGCCGCGCCCAGGTCACCTGTTCCTGCAGATGCAGCGTATGCACCGCCAGCCGCGAGGTCGCCACCGTGTTGATCAGCGCGAGCCCCACCGCGCCGCCGAGATTGCGCATCAGATTGTACAGGCCCGAGGCGTTCTTCAGCGCCGCCGGCGGCAGCCGCCCCAGCGCCAGCTGGTTGACCGGAAGCATGATGAACATCATCGCCCCGCCGCGCAGCGCCTGCGGCCAGAAGAACTCCCAGAACGCGCTGTCCACCGTCAGATGCGACAGCCACCAGATGCCGCCGCCAAACATCGACAGGCCCATCGCCAGCATCAGCCGCGGATCCATCGCCCGCGCCAGCCGCCCTGCGACCGGCGCCGAGAGGAACATCGCCGCCCCGGTCACGAACATGGTCTCGCCGATCTGCAGGCTGTCATAGCCGCGCACCCGGCCAAGGAACAGCGGCACCACATAGACCGACCCATACAGCCCGATGCCCAGCACGAAGCTGAACAGGCAGCCGAAGGCGAAGTTCGGGTTGAGGAAGGCGCGCAGCTCCACCAGCGGATCCTGGCGCACCAGCATCCGCCAGAAGAACGCGACCCCCGCGAGAGTGGCCACCACGCCGAGCCAGGCGATGGTGGGGTCCGCGAACCAGTCGTTGCGGTTGCCTTCCTCCAGCACGTATTCCAGCGAGCCCAGGAAGGCCGCCATCAGCAGCAGGCCCGCCAGGTCGAAGCTGCGGCGCAGCGCATAGTCCGGCCGGTCGATGTCGAGGAAGCGCCACACCGATCCGGCGACCAGCAGCCCGACCGGCACGTTGATCAGGAACAGCCAGTGCCAGGACAATTGCTCGGTCAGCCAGCCGCCCAGCGTCGGGCCGATGGTGGGCGCGAGCGTCGCGGTCAGGCCGATCAGCACGGACATCTGGTTGCGTCTGGCGCCCTGGAACAACAGGAAGCTGGTCGCGAACACGGTCGGGATCATCGCCCCGCCGATGAAGCCCTGCGCCGCCCGGAAGACGATCATCGCCGGCAGGCTGGTGGCGAAGGCGCACAGGCCGGAGAACACGGTGAAGCCGAGCGCGCTGCCCACGAACAGCACCCGGGTGGAGAGCAGCCGCGACAGCCAGCCCGAGAGCGGGATCATCACGATCTCGGCGATGAGGTAGCTGGTCTGCACCCAGGAGGCCTCGTCGGGACTGGCGGCGAGCCCGGCCTGGATGTCGCTGATCGAGGCGCTGACGATCTGGATGTCGAGGATCGCCATGAACATGCCCACCACCATGGACATGAAGCCCAGCCAGCCTTGCCAGCCCAGGCGGTTCGGGTCGGTCATGGGGGACATTCCTACGAGAATGACGGGGGATCCGCCCCGGGCCCGGGTTCGTCGACGGGCAGGCTCCAGCGAACCGGGGCTGGATCTACTTCGCCAGGTGCAGGCCCGCCGCCGCCGCTCCGAACAGCCCCAGCCGTTGCGCGTCCGGCCCGCGCGTATCGACCTCGGCGGTCACCGACAAACCAGCCCGCAGCCAGCCGGCCCGCGCCGCATCGGCGGGATCGATGGCGATCTTCACCGGCACGCGCTGTACCACCTTGGTGAAATTCCCGGTGGCATTCTCCGGCGGCAGCAGGCTGAACAGCGCCCCGGTCGCCGGCGCCAGACTGTCCACCCGGCCGGAGAGCGCGGCGCTGCTGTCGATATCGGGGGTCAGCACCACCTTCAGCCCGTGCGCCATCCGCGCCAGCTGGGTTTCCTTGAAATTGGCGATGACATAGAGCTTGCCGGCCGCCGGCGTCACCGCGATCAGCTGGGCGCCCGGCTGCACATGCTGGCCGAGCTGGGCGGCGCGGTTGCCGGCGATGCCATCGAACGGCGCGCGGATCACGGTATAGGACAGGTTGCTCTGCGCGAGCTGCACGGCGGCGGCGGCGTTCTGCCGGCGTGCCTCGGCCTGGGCGATCTCCGCGGTCTGCACCGACAGGGCCTGAGCGGCGGACTCGCGCCGGGCACGGGCCGATTGCAGGGCGGCATCGGCCTTGCGACGATCGGCGATCGCAAGGTCGTTGGCCTGGCGCGACGCCCAGCCACTGACCACCAGGCTGGTGGAACGCCCGGCATCGGCAGTGGCGCGGGTCTGCTCGGCAAGCGCCTGGGTGATCGCGGCATCGGCCTCGGCGATCGCGGCGTTCTGCTGCACGACCCGGCGCTGCGCGGTCAACACTGCGGCCTCGGCCTCGGTAAGGGCGGCCCGGGCTTCATCCAGCCGGGACTGCCAGTCCCGGTCATCGAGTACGATCAGCGGATCGCCGGCCTTCACCGGCTGATTGTCCGCGACCGGGATGGCCACCACATCCCCCTCGATCCGCGGCCCGAGCACGGCAATGTCGCCCTGCACATAGGCGTTGTCGGTGCTCTCGATGAAACGTCCCTCGGTGAACCACCAGGACGCAACGAGCCCGCCGGCGCCCAGCACCACCAACGCCGCCAGGGGCCGCCACAGCCGGCGCGGGCGCCTGGCGCGCGTCGCGGGTGCGGCGGAGGTGGTGGCGGCGTCGAGGGCGACGGGCTTGTCGGCGATGGCATTCATGGCTGCATCCTCTGAACTGAACGGTTCAGTCCGATCGGGAACATGCCATCGGTCGGCCGCTCCGTCAAGGATGAACTGAACGGTTCAGTACGATCAACGCAATTGACAAAACTGAACGGTCTAGTTCAAACTCGCGGGATGAGTGTGTCCATCGACTGCCCGGCTGCGGATTCCTCTCCCAAACGGCATCAGATGCTGGAGGCCGCGCACGCCCTGTTCGTGGCGCAAGGCTACGGCGCAGTCAGCATGGACGGGGTCGCGCGTGCCGCCGGCGTGTCCAAGGCCACTCTATATGCGCATTTCAGCTCGAAGGACGCGCTGTTCGCCACGATCATCAACGATGCCTGCCGGCGCAACATCGCCATCGACCCGTTCGTGCAGGACCGGGCGCTCGATCTGCATGACACGCTCGCCGGCATGGCCGAACGTGCCCTGACATTCATCCTTCAGCCGGAAGTGATGGCGATCCATCGCGTGGTGATCGCCGAAAGCGGCCGGTTCCCCGAACTCGGCCGGGCCTTCTACGACAACGGGCCGGCGCGGTTCCGCCAGGCGCTGGCTGGCTGGATCGCCCAGCAGGCCGAGGCCGGACGGCTCGATGTCGCCGATCCGGACCGGGCGGCCGACCAGTTCATGGGGATGCTGCGCTCCGGCGTCTATCTGCGCGCGACCGTCGGGATCGCACCGGTGGCCGGTGAGGTCGCCGACACGGCGAGGGCGGCGGCGGAGACCTTCCTACGTGCCTTCGAACACTGCCGATAGGCGGATCAGACAGGCCCGCCCGCACCGGACGCACCCCAAAACGGCCGCTACGCCTACCGCCAGGCACGCCACACGCGCCAGAGCAGTCCGGACATCCCCGGCGCCGGACGCGCCCGCGGTCTCGGCTGGAACAGCGCCGTCATCCTCAGGGCGGTGCCGGCCATGATCACGGGGCCGGCCGCCAGGTCATTGCGGCGTGGCGGGTGCCGGCGCCGCGGGCGTCCCAGTGGCAGGAGCGGGAGCCGCATGATGCTGAGGATGATGTGCCCGCATGTAGGCACGCACCTCGTCGAAGGTGACGTAGCCCTTGTTGGCAGTGTCGATCTCGCTGAAGTGATGCGCCAGACCGGGCATGCCGGCCTTGGCCTGCTCCAGCGTCAGATGCCCGTCACCGGTCGTGTTGGCCTGCTGAAAGCGCTGCATCATGGTCATGTGGCTGGGATGGGCCATGGGTGCGGCGCCTGCGGGAGGCATCGTCGGCGCGGCGCCGGGCGCCGGAGCGGCCGGCATCGCCGTGCCGGGCGGCGGGGCCGAACTCTGGGCCAAGGCCACGGGAAGCTGGGCAAAGCCCGTCAGCAGCGTTGCAGCGAGCAGGGCGTATCGACGCATCGGAGAGCTCCGTCATGATCTGAACAGAAGTGTAGCCGGCGCCGGACCGGCGGTGCATGTCAAGTTGGTAAACCACCGGCCGGACGAGGTTGGCCGGACCGCGCGCCTCTGCTCAGGCACCTGCGTCTGTCGAAGCACCCTGGACCGCTTTGCGGATCAAGCTCACCGCTTCCTCCACCTCCCCCGCCCCCACGTCCAGATGCAGACAGGCACGCCCCAGATAGCGCCCCATGGCCGAAATCAGCAGCCCCTGCGGACGCACCGCCGCGGCCAGTCCGGCCGCGGTCAGGCCG
Source organism: bacterium (assembly GCA_027311165.1). Taxonomy (GTDB): domain Bacteria; phylum Pseudomonadota; class Alphaproteobacteria; order Acetobacterales; family Acetobacteraceae; genus DAICZL01. The sequence continues at coordinate 368 of DAICZL010000328.1, read as the reverse complement.
GTGGCGCTGGTGTCGAAAAACACCAGATTGGTCTCCGGCGTCACCACGCTCAGCCCCGGCACCTCGGCCAGGAGGCGGGCCAGCAGCCTGGCATTCTCGTGATCGAGCCCCAGCCGGTCGACATTGTGATCCAGCGCATAAAGGCAGGCAGCGGCGCAGATCCCGGCCTGGCGCATCGCCCCCCCCAGCCGCTGCTTCCAGCGCCAGGCGGCGCCGATGAACGCCTCGGACCCGGCCAGCACGGCGCCCAGCGGCGCCCCCAGACCCTTGGTGAAATCCAGCCACACGCTGTCATAGCCAGCCGCCATCTCGGCCGCCGACACGCCGGAGGCCACCACCGCGTTCATCAGCCGCGCCCCGTCCATATG
>DAICZL010000327.1 GCA_027311165.1 bacterium | reverse complement strand
GCGGTATAGCGTCCCGGTGTCACCACGGGACCCGAGGCCTCGTCCGGCAGGGCGCCGGCAGCATCCCGGTGCGGGCGATCGGGCGGAGTGTGTCCGCCGCCCTGGCGCGCGCACCGGCGATCGGGCGGATGACGCCCGGCTTCCGACAACCCGGTTCGGCCGGTGTCCATATCGCTCTTTTCAGCCCGTCGCGCTGGCCGGGTGGAACAGCAGGGCGACGCCGTTCATGCAGTAGCGCTGGCCGGTCGGCGGCGGCCCGTCGGGGAAGACATGGCCGAGATGGCCGCCGCAGCGGCTGCAATGCACCTCGGTGCGAGTGAAGATCAGAAGGGTGCGATCGCGCGACGTGCCGATCGCGCCCGCGATCGGGGCGGTGAAGCTCGGCCAGCCGGTGCCGCTGTCGAATTTGGTGGCGGCATCGTAGAGCGGCTGGTCGCAGCCGGCACAGGCATAGATGCCGGGCCGGAACTCGTGGGCGAGCGGGCTCGATCCCGCGGTCTCGGTCTCGTGTTCGCGCAGCACGGCGAATTGCGCCGGGCTGAGCAGGCTGCGCCATTCGGCCTCGCTGTGCATCACCGCGAAGCCTCCCGCCGCCGTGGCGGGCCAGGGGCGCGTGGCGGCGAGGACCGCCGCCAGCCCCATCAGCTTCAGAACCTCCCTGCGTGCCGGCATGTGTGTTCTCCTGTGCCGATCTTCGGGCCACCGCATCGCGGCGCCTGGGTTGAGATATGTGGTGCAGCCTGTTCGTTGCAGGGGACCGGATCGATACACCGCGCGCGCTGCCGGCCCGGGCGCGGCGATCCAAGGCACAGGGCCACCGGCCGGTCGGGCAGCGGGCCCGGGGGGGATGGTCGGGGCGCAGAACCGGGGAGCGTCGGCCGATGCCGGGCGCGGCTATGATCCGGTGCTGCCGAAGCCCTGGGTCCCGCGCGCGGTGGGGGCGGTGAAATCCCGCACGACCGTGAAGGCGGGCCGCAGCACCGGCACGAACATGAGTTGCGCGAAGCGTTCGCCGGGCTCGATCACGATCGGCGCGCTGCCCGGCGCGGCGCGGTTCCAGGCACTCACCAGGATCGGCCCGGTGTAGTCGGGGTCGATCAGCCCGACCAGATTGCCCAGCACCAGCCCCTTGCGATGGCCGAGACCCGAACGCGGCAGTATCAGCGCCGCCAGGCCGGGATCGGCGATATGCAGGGCGATGCCGGCCGAGACCAGCACCGGTGCGGCCCCGGGCGGTAGCGACAGGCTCGAATCGAGGCAGGCGCGCAGATCGATCGCCGCGGCCATGGGGCTGTGATAGGCCGGCATGCCCCAGTCGAGCAGACGGGGATCGAGCATACGCAGCTCGATCTGCGGTGCCCCGGCAGGGGCGGGCGAGGTCTGCTCGTGCGGCTTCATCGCCCCAGCCTGCCGACCTGGCGCCCCGGTATCAACCCGGCCCCGGGACATGCCGCCGCGGCAGGGTTCAGGGCCAGGCCGGCTGGACCAGGATCGGCGGGGCGACCACCACGGGCGGAGCCAGAAAGACCGGCGCCGCCACGCCGACGAAGCCGCCCCAGCC
>DAICZL010000627.1 GCA_027311165.1 bacterium | reverse complement strand
GGGTGGGCAGCGACGGCGCATCGCTGCTGGCGATGCCGATCCTCTGCGCCCCGGCCGGGGGGACGAAGTGGAACATCGCCTCGTTCGTGCGCGGGTGCAGCGACCAGTCGAGCACCGCCATGTGCTGCGGCTGGCTCGGCTGATCCGTGGTGGTGATGACGATCTTGCAGGGCAGCGGCCGGTCGCCCCGGGCGATCCAGACCTGCCAGTCCACCATGTCCTGCTGCATCGCGAATTGTTCACAGATCCGATCACCGATACGCGCGAGGCAGAGCGCGGTGGCCGAGCGCAGATCGCGCGGCTGCGCGCTGTCGCTGCCCCATCGGAACAGATCGGCGAGCGGCAGAGTGATGTCATAGCGGCGTTCCACCTCCGCCACCGTCTGGGCCAGGCTGGGCGCGGCGGGCACGGTGGTGTAGTAGCGGCTGCCCCGGTCGAACAGGGTCAGGGTGCTGCCGTCATAGATGACCACCACGTCGCGCTCGTCGCCGTCGAGTTCGGCGCGCAGACGGTCGGGCCGGCGCACCGTCAGGGTCGTGGTGCCGCCCACCTGGATTTTCTGGCCGGAAGGCAGGATCTCGTCGGTCAGCGTCTGCGCCTTGACCTCGAAGGTGGTCAGGCTGCGCAGATAGGTCCCCATGCGATCGAGCGCGGCGACCGCTTCCGGCTGCACGATCCCCACCGGGGCGGCGGATGCCTCGGGCGGCGGTGGCGTCGCGCATCCGGCAAGGGCCAGTCCGCTGACGGTGATCCACTGTCCCAGCAGTGCCGCGAGGCGCGCGCGATGTGCCACAGATCCCATCCTTAAATGCTCCCGTAACGATCCCGACATTGGGTTGGGGGGGCAAGCGCTGTCAATCGGCAAAGACGATCGCCCGGGCCGGCGCCTGTCGCCGGACCGCCGGCCTTCGGGATCCTGCCGGGGCCAGCGTTCCTCAAACCCCCTCTCCAAGCGGGAGGGGCCCGGCCGGCGAAATCGGGCCCGGGATCCACGCTCCAGCCTGAAATCTCCTGCCGTGGAGGTCCCGCCCGGCTCGTCCTTCGCCCGGGTCATCCCGCTGGTCATCCCGCTTGTCATCCCGCTGGTCATCCCCCTGGTCATTCCACTGGACATTCCATTGGGGGCGATGGGTGAGCGGGCGCTCCGGCCTTGTCCGGCCGGGGCGGAGAACGTTCTTGCCAGGTTCACTGAACAGGAATTTACTAAACACCAGGGAGGAGCCGCCGGATGATCCGTTCCGAAGCCGCGCGCCGCAGGCTGATCCGTGCCCTGGCCGACAGCGTGATCCTCCATGCCGAGGAACTCACCAGGCTGGACCAGGCGATTGGCGATGCCGATCACGGGCTGAACATGTCCCGCGGCTTTCGCGCCGTGCTCGATGATCTCGACCGGATCGCCGCTCTGGCGCTGCCCCAGGCGCTGGGGGCGGTCGGCACCACGCTGGTGATGAAGGTGGGCGGTGCGTCCGGTCCGCTGTTCGGGACGCTGTTCCTGCAGCTCGGCAAGTCGCTGCCCGAGCCCGCCGATGCGGCGGGGCTCGTCGCCGCCGCCGCCGCCGCGCTGGACGCGGTCCGGGCCCGCGGCAAATCCGATCCCGGCGCCAAGACCATGCTCGACGTGCTGGCCCCGGTGGTCGCGGCCCTGCGGGCGGGCGAGCGCGATCCGGCCCGGCTGAGTGCGCTCGCCGACGCCGCCGCCGAGGCCACCCGGCCGATGCGGGCGCTGCGGGGGCGCGCCTCGTTCCTGGGCGAGCGCAGCATCGGCAATGTCGATCCCGGCGCACGGTCGAGCGCGCTGCTGATCGGCGCCGCCTGCGCGGTGCTGTCGGCAGCCGCCCCGACCGGTGAGGCCGCCGATCTGCAAGCTGGCGCGTCTGATGGAGCGTTCGGCGCGCCGGATGCCGGGCCATGACCTGTGTCTGGATCGTGATCGTCTCCCAC
>DAICZL010000623.1 GCA_027311165.1 bacterium | reverse complement strand
ACGCATGCCGACAAGACGGCGAGCGCGACGGCCGATCGTGCCGATGCCCGTGCCGACAAGACGGCAAGCGCGACGGCGGATCGTGCCGATACGCATGCCGACAAGACGGCGAGCGCGACGGCTGACCGTGCCGATACGCATGCCGACAAGATGGCCAGCGCGACGGCGGATCGTGCCGATGCCCGTGCCGACAAGACGGCCAGCGCGACGGCGGATCGTGCCGATGCCCGTGCCGACAAGACGGCGAGCGCGACGGCGGATCGTGCCGATGCCCGTGCCGACAAGACGGCCAGCGCGACAGCGGATCGTGCCGATACCCATGCCGACAAGACGGCAAGCGCGACGGCGGATCGTGCCGATGCCCGTGCCGACAAGACGGCAAGCGCGACGGCGGATCGTGCCGATACCCATGCCGACCGGGTGGCGAGCGTCGCCAGCCCCGCCGCCGCGCCCAGCCTGGCTGCGCACAAGCCGGCTCACCCGGCCAGCCATGTTCACGCACAGCCGGCCCCGCCCAGCCTGCATGAACTTCTGGCGCGGATCGCGGCCGCGCTCAATCCGGCCCGCTGGTCGCATCACGGGTAGCGGGCCCCCGACCGGGGGGGCAGCGGCGGCCGAAGGCTACGGCACCGTCGCTGCCACCACCCGGGCGGGGATCGGGCAGGCGGCGGCCATCGCCAGCGCGGCTTCAGGCACCGGACCCGGACGGCGCCCCAGCAGCGCGGCCAGCGCCTGCGCCAGCACGATGGAATGCGCCGTCTGGCAGGGCTCGTTCAGATGGTCGGGCGTGTCGAAGAACGCCGCCCGCGGATAGCGGCCGCGATTGGCCAGGGACAGGAAGCGCCCGCCGGCCGCCTCATAGATGTGGCGCACCGCCGCCAGGCTGGGCTCGGGCAGCACGACATCGTCGAAACCGGTGGGCGGCCCGCCGATCGCCACCACCCCATGCGCCGTCGCCCAGGCGACGAAGGCGCCGATCTGCCTGCCGCCCTCGCCGCCCTCGATCGCCGCGGCCGCGGGCTCTTCCCGCTCCGATGCCGCCAGCACGCTCCGGTTGGCTTCCGCCAGGGCCAGCCCGTGGCCGACATGATCGCCCCAGCCATTGCTCTGCCCGACCACTCCCGCCCGCAGCGTCGTGACCGCGCCGGCAGCGAACAGCGGCTCGACCAGGGACAGCACCAGCGCGCGCAGGTCGAAGGCGAAGACCGCCCCCAGCCAGCGATCGGGCGGCAGCCCGGCGAGCGTCGCGCGATCATGGCGCAGCATGATCGCGGCATCGGGCCCGACCCGGATCGCCGCCCGCCCCCGCGTGTACTGGGCGAACTCCATCGGCAGATAGACCACATCCCCGGCCGCCAGCAGCGCCTGCCAGCGCGCGAACAGATAGTCGAGCCCGATCCCGACCGCGACGCCGCCATTGACGCAATCCATCCCGAGGATCGGCGCGATCACCTGGCAGCGATGCGAATAGGGCCCGTTCGATCCGGCCAGGATCACCAGCTTGGGGCTGCCGGCGGCGGCTCCGCGCGCCAGCCTGGTCTCGATTTCGGCCCGCAGGAAGCCGATCCCCAGCGGCCGGTCCAGCACCAGGGCGAAGGCCAGGACATAGGCGAGGAGCGACGCCAGACAGGCCAGCACCAGCGCCCGCATCGCCTCAGAACCGGAAATACAGGAAAGGCACGGCACCCGGGGCGAACAGCAGCGCCTGCACGGTCAGCGCGAAACTGCCGCCGACCGCCCACAGACGCTGCCGCTCGCTCAGGCGATGCAGATTGGGCAGCGCCAGCACGATCGCCCAGCCCAGCGCCAGAATGGCCGTCGCCTCGGGCAGGCTCAGCGTCCGCGCATCGCCCAGATGGCGCAGCACCGGCACCGGCCGGGCGATCAGCCGCAGCGGCGGGATCAGCCCCAGCACCAGCTGCGGCAGCTCGATCCCCCCGAGTCCGGCCATGCCGCGCAGCACGCTGGCGGTCGCCGCCAGGCTGCCGG
>DAICZL010000605.1 GCA_027311165.1 bacterium | reverse complement strand
CGTCTGGGGAGGCCACGTCTGGGGAGGCCACGTCTGGGGAGGCCGCTTCTGCGGGGCAGATGCCGGGCGGGCCGCCGCCAACCGCGCCGCTGTCCTGGCGCGGCTATCTGGGTGCCGTGCGCCGCAACGCGCTGGGCATCTGGCCAGACGCCGCCTACCGCGATGCCAGCTATACCCAGAACGTGCTGGGCCGCACCACGGTGCTGCTGAACGCGCCGGAGATGATCCGCCAGGTGCTGGTGGACAATCCCGGCAATTATCGCCGCACCGCGGTGTCGATCCGCATCCTGCGTCCGATCGTGGGCAACGGTCTGTTGCTCGCCACCGGCGATGCCTGGCGCCATCAGCGCAGGACCACCGCTCCGGCTCTGGCGCCGCGGATGATGAAGCTGCTGATCCCCCACATCGCCGCCGCGACCGATGAGGCGCTGGCGCGGCTGCCGGCGGAGGGCCCGGCGGATCTGCTGGCGGCGATGCAGCATCTGGCGCTCATCATCGCGGGTCGGTCGATGTTCTCGGTCGAGATGGACACCCACGGCGCGGAACTGCGAACCCTGATCGCGGAATTCTCCGAACGACTGGCGCGGCCGCACCTGTTCGACATGCTGCTGCCGCTCGGCATCCCGAGCTGGCACGACCTGCTGCGCCGGCGCTTCCAGCGCCGCTGGATGGGGCTGATGGCGCGCATCATCGCCGGGCGCGCGAACCAGCCCGAAAGCGCCACCCCGCGCGACCTGTTCGACCTGCTGCGCGCCGCGCGCGATCCGGAAACCGGCGCCACCTTCCCGGTGGAGCAGTTGCGCGACCAGATCGCGACGCTGATCACCGCCGGGCATGAAACCACCGGCGTGGCGCTGTTCTGGGCGCTGTATCTGCTCGCCCAGGCACCGGCCGCCCAGGACCGGCTCGCGGCAGAGGCAGCCGGGCACGACCTCGCCGACGAGACGGTCCTGGGGCGTATCCCCTTCACCCGCGCGGTGCTGAACGAGGCGCTGCGGCTGTATCCACCGGCCTTCACCATGGCGCGCCAGGCGATCGGTCCGGACCAGGCGGGCGATCTGGCGATCCGGCCGGGGACGGTGCTGATGATCGCGCCCTGGGTGCTGCACCGCCACCGCAGGTTATGGACCTCGCCCGAGACTTTCGATCCCGCCCGCTTCCTGCCCGAAGCGCCGCCTCCGCCGCGCTTCGCCTATCTGCCCTTCGGTGCCGTGCCGCGCAACTGCGTCGGCGCGCAATTCGCGCTGACCGAAGCCACGCTGGTGCTGGCCGCACTGGTGCGACGCTTCCGGATCACCCTGGACGGTCCGGCCGATGTGAGCCCGGTCGGGGTGGTGACGACCCAGCCCGACCACGCGCCGCGGTTTCGCTTGCAGCTGCGGCGGGGGACGGCTCCGGGATAGGACACGGCGAGGACGCCGCCCCCGGCCCCAACGGGACCACAGCCCCAAAGGGACCACGGCCCCAGCGGCACCACGGCCCCGACGGGACCACAACCAGAGCGGGACACGCCGGGGCGCTGAACGTCCCCATCCCCCTTCAGGACCCGCATCCTTTGGGGAGAATCCTCGAACGGAAGGGGTCTGGGGCAGGGCCCGTGGTCAGTCGAACGCAGGTTGGGTGAAACCCCTGGCCTTTCCCCGCCGGGATTGAACCCGCCGGTGCGATCCGCGACACTTCGCTTTTGCGGAGTTCGCCCGATGCCCCTCTCGCGCCGAAGCCTGCTCACCGCCGCGCTCGCCCTGCCGGCCAGCGCCCGGGCCCAGGCGACCCGGCCGCTGCGCATCGGCGTGCTGGGCGACGAGAGCGGGCCCTATGCCGATCTCGGCGGACCGGGCTCGGTGATCGCGGCGCGGCTGGCGGCCGAGGAGATCGGCAACCGCCTCCTCGACCGGCCGATCGAGGTGATCACCGGCGATCACCAAAACAAGCCCGACCTCGCCTCGTCCATCGCGCGGCACTGGATCGACACTGTCGGCGTGGATGTGATCGCCGACGGCGCGTCCTCCGGCGCGGCACTGGCGATCCAGCAGGTAGCACGCGAGAAGGGCTGCATTTTCGTGATCACCACCTCCGGCAGTTCCGATCTGACCGGCAAGGCGTGCTCGCCTTTCGGCTTCCATTTCTCCAGCGATACCTATGCGCTGGCGCAAAGCACCGGCGGGGCGGTGACGGCGCGTGGCGGCAGGAGCTGGTTCTTCCTCACCGTCGACTATGCCTTCGGCCATGCCCTGGAACGCGACGCGACCCGGGCGGTGCAGGCGGCGGGCGGCAAGGTGCTGGGCGCGGCGGTTCATCCGGTGGGCACCACCGATTTCTCGAGCTTTCTGCTCCAGGCCAAGGCGTCCGGCGCGCAGGTGATCGGGATCGCCAATGCCGGGCCGGACACGCAGAACGCGATCAAGCAGGCGACCGAATTCGGCCTGGTCGCCGGCGGGCAGTCGCTGGCGGCGCTGCTGATGTTCGAAACCGACGTGGCCGCGATCGGCCTGCAGACGGCGCAGGGGCTGGTGCTGTCCAATTCGTTCTACTGGGATCTCAACCCGGCGACGCGGGACTGGACGCGCCGCTTCCGCGCCCGCAAGGACAGCCTGCCCACCATGAACCAGGCCGGCACCTATAGCGGCGTGCGGCATTTCCTGCGCGCGGTCCGCCAGGCGGGCACGACCGAACCGGCCACCGTGGCCGCGGCGATGCGGGCGCTGAAGGTCAGCGACATGTATAACGACGAGGTGACGGTGCGCGCCGACGGGCGGGTGCTGCAGCGCATGTATCTGATGCAGGTGAAGTCGCCGGCGCAATCGGCCTCGGCGAGCGATATCTACCAGGTGCTGTCGAGCGCCCCGGGCGAGGCGATGTTCCGACCGGTGGCGGAAAGCGCCTGCCCCCTGCTGCACCCCTGACCGACCTCCCATCCTCTCACTCCCATCCTCATCGCCCGTTATCCTGCGCGCTCGTTCCGTTCATTCATAAATAGAGATTATTCAATCATTACGGAACGTTTGCTTGCGGCGGGCCAGGCCGGGTGCCATCGTGCGCCCGAACGTCATCGCTGTGATGAGCCTCCGGGGGAAGCCCCGGCCGGACGCATCCAGGATCAGCGGGAAAGGCCGGCGATGCTACGGCAAGGAAATCTGTGCACGGGGCCGGCACTGCCACGGCCAGGCCGGAGGCGTGCGGCACCGGGCACGACATCGCCCGTCGCCGCGCAGGGGCGGCACTCCGCACCCGCTGCCCCCACCGCGACGCCGCGCCGGCCGGGGTATCCCCCCGACGCTGCCCTGCCCGGCTGGACCATGGGGCGTGCCGACGGTCACAGCAGGACTGCCCCGGCCCGCCCAGGCGGCGGCGGCTCGGGCCATGGCTTCGGACCGGACAGCAGCGTCGCGGGCGGCGCGTCCGCATGCGGGGCGGTCGGGAAGGCAACTGCCGGCCCCCCGCCCGGGGATTTCGGCCGCGAAGCGGAGGATACGCCATGATCGGTCGGCGGAAGGTACTGAGCACCACGCTGGCGGCCTCGGCAGCCACGCTCGCGCTGCCGCGGATCGGGCGGGCGGAGACCCAGCGGGTCCTGCGCTTCATACCGCAGGCCGATCTGGCGGTGCTCGATCCGCACTGGACCACCGCTTATGTCACCCGCAATCACGGCTACCTGGTGTTCGACACGCTGTTCGGCCAGGACGGCCACTACAAGGCCTCGCCGCAGATGGTCGAAGGCGCGCTGGTCGAACAGGATGGCCGGCGCTGGACGCTGACGCTGCGCGAGGGGCTGAAATTCCACGACGGCGCGCCCGTGCTGGCGCGCGACTGTGCCGCATCGATCCGCCGCTGGGGCAGGCGCGACGCCTTCGGCCAGGCCCTGCTGGCGGCCACCGACGAATTGTCCGCCCCCGATGACCGGAAGATCGTGTTCCGGCTGAAAAAGCCCTTTCCGCTGCTGCCCGAGGCGCTCGGCAAGTCGCCCTCGCCGATGCCGGCGATGATGCCCGAGCGGCTGGCGAACACCGATCCGTTCACCCAGATCACCGAGATGATCGGCAGCGGCCCCTACCGCTTCCGCGCCGATGAACGCATCCCCGGGGCGCGGGTGGTGTACGAGCGCAACCCGGACTACGTGCCGCGCGCGCAGGGCGTTCCCGACTGGACGGCGGGGCCGAAGGTGGTTCATTTCGACCGGGTGGAATGGACCACCATCGCCGATGCCGCGACCGCCGCGGCGGCGCTGCAGAATGGCGAGCAGGACTGGTGGGACTATGCCCAGACCGATCTGGTGGGAATGCTGCGTGCCAGCCCGGGCGTGAAGGTGGTGGTGCAGGATCCGTCCGGGCAGATCGCCATCATGCGGATGAACCAGTTGCAGCCGCCCTTCGACAATCCGGCGATCCGCCGGGCGCTGCTGGGCGCGGTCAACCAGGAAGACTTCATGACCGCGGTGAACGGCACCGATCCGTCGATGTGGCATGCCGGCGTGGGGTTCTTCTGCCCCGGCACGCCGATGGCGAGCGATGCCGGCATGGCGGCGCTGACCGGCCCGCGCGATTTCGACCGGGTGAGGCGCGAGATCAAGGCCGCCGGCTATGGCGTGGAGAAGGTGGTGCTGATCGTCGCGGCCGATTTCCCGGTGCTGAAGGCGCTCGCCGATGTCGGCGCCGACATGCTGCAGCAGGCCGGCTTCGCGGTGGACTACCAGGCGCTGGACTGGGGCACGGTGGTGCAGCGGCGGGCGAAGAAGGACCCGCCGGCCCAGGGCGGCTGGAACTGCTTCTTCACCGCCTGGGCCGGCACCGACATGCTGAACCCCGCCGGGCATATCTCGCTGCGCGGCAACGGCGCCGGCGCCTGGGTGGGCTGGCCGGACGCGCCGGTGATCGAGCGGCTGCGGGAGACCTGGTTCGACGCGCCCGACCAGGCCGCCCAGCAGCGCATCGCCGCCGACATCCAGCGCCAGGCGATGCTGGACGTGCCCTATCTGCCGCTCGGCCAGTATTTCCAGGCGACCGCCTATCGCAGCGACCTGGCCGGGGTGCTCAACGGCTTCGCGCTGTTCTGGAACGTGCGTCGCGACGGCTGATGCACCGACACCTCCGAAACCTTCGGGTCGGAATGTGTCGGTGCACCAGCCTATTGACAACGCGCAGCCTTGACTCATTCAGACCTGAACGGTGTGAGAGAGTCGCTGCCCCAGCCCCCCCCTCTGGCAGGTGTACGTCCACGGCTCGGTTCGGTAGCAAGCCTGGCCTCAGCGGAGCACGAGCGGTGTCCCGGTCCGCCGCCCTTGGAGACGATCTCGGTCGTTGGCTGACGCCCTTCCTCGACGTGATGGGGCGCAGCACGCGCCGGCGATCATGCCGGGCGTGGGCGGCCGCGCAAGCGAGCGGTGCCGCGCGAGGTCGGGGGACGATCGTGGACCGACATGCGCTGATGGCCTGCATCGCGTTTGCCTGTCTGCAGCAACTGCGGCTCAAGGCGGTCGCGGACCGGGGGGGAAAAGCTGACGAGATCAGCGCCATCGCCTCGGCCAAGCCTGCCTGAGACCCGCCGCGCCGTCGCCGAACGCCGATTTACACCTCCCGCTGCACCGACACGATGTCCGCATCGCCGCCGGAAACGCCGCGCGAGAGAATCGAAAGTGGCAGAGTTGGGCGAGGGACGCGACCGATCCAAACCGTCCGGTTTCGATCTGTCCGGGCTGCCCCGGCCGATGGGTGACGTGCGGCGCCGGAGGGTGGCGTGGGCGGCGCCGAGCGGGGCGGGTCACGCCATCTGATGGCGAAAGACCGGAGGGCATTGGTCAGGAAAGATCCCGGAAGCCGTCCGCCACGCCCGATCCCGGCGTCCAGGCGGCAGTGTCCGATGGACAGCCGGATGCAGATACGATATATTATCAAAACGGTTTCGCGGAGACGATCGACATGGTCCGCCGTGCGGTGCTCACAGTGCTGGCGCTGGGCGTCTATTCATTGGTGCTGGGCCTGCTCATCCCACAACTGACCCTGACGGGCGCCGCTCAGGCCGGGCGACAATTCGCCGACAGCGATCGGGACTTCCTGTGGTCCTCCTTCGTGCTGCGGGTGATGAGCGGCGCCGGGCTCGCGATGACCGCCGTGCTGGTGCTGGCGCTGGCCGCGATCTGGTACCGCCCGGCGCAGCGGCGCCTGCCGCGGATCGGCCCGCTCGGGCTGATGGCGCTGGCACTGGCGCTGCCGGCACACCGGGCGCTGGCCTATGCCGATACCACCGACAAGACCGAGGCCTACACGATCCTGCCCAACGAATCGGCATTCTGGATCCCCGATGCCGGCGCCAACAAGGAGACCCAGGGGCAGTTCGATTCGGAGGCCTATCTGCAGGAGCGGAAGATCGCGGTGAAGCGATTCGTCATCCCCCACCAGAAGCTCGGGGGCTCGGGCGGCTATTTCGGCTGGGATTTCTATGTCCCGACCGGGCGGCTGATCATCGTGGACCGCACGCCCTACAGCCGGGAATGGGTGGCGCCGTCGCATCGTGGCACCTCGCCACGCGACGAATCCTTCCCCTGCCAGAGCAGCGAGGGGCTGAACATCTCGGTCGGCGTCTCGGTCGGCGCGTCGGTGGCCGAGACGAACGCGGCCAAGTATCTCTACCGTTTCGGCGTGGCTATCCCGTCCGGCAACCGGTCCGACCCGGCGGTGATCTTCACCTCGGTCTATTACAGCCGCCGCCTGTCGGAGGTGATGGACGATGTCGGCCGCAAGAAAGTGCAGACCCTGGTCTGCGACGAGATCACCAGCCGCAGCTTCGACAAGGTGAATGCCGAGGCCGTGAAGATCATGGAGAGCGTCCGCAAGAGCGCCGGGGAGTATTTCGCCTCGGTCGGGATCACCCTGGAATTCATCGGCTGGGCTGATAGCTTCACCTTCGACCGCGACGTCCAGGATGCGGTGAACCGCCGCTACATCGCCAGCAAGGACCGCGAGATCGCCGAGACGCTGCTGCCCTACACTGCCACGCTGCAGGCGCTGGCCGCCGCCCAGGCGCTGCGCAATTTCGGCGACAAATCCGATGGCAGGCTGCCCACCACGATCGTCGGCCTGCCGGCGAATGTCGAGGCTCTGCTCACCGGCCTGCTGCGGGCCGGATCACCGCCGCCGGCGCCACCGCCGGGCAATTGAGCCCGGGGAGCACTCACGCCGGCCGGTGGATCCCGCATTCGGTCTTGCCGAGGCCCCGCCAGCGGCCGGATCTCGGGTCCTCGCCGGGGGCCACCTGCTGGGTGCAGGGCGCGCAGCCGATCGAGGGATAGCCTCGCAGCGACAAGGGATGGCGCGGCAGGCCGCGGGCCAGGATCTCGGCGGCGAGGTCGGAGGCCGACCAGTCGGCCAGCGGGTTGAGCTTGACCCTGCCATCGACCAGTTCCAGCAGCGGAAGATCGCGCCGCCCGGCCGCCTGGTAGCGCTTGCGCCCGGTCACCCAGGCCTTGTAGGGCGCCAGGGCGCTGTCCAGCGGATCGGTCTTGCGCAAGGCGCAGCAGCCATCGGGGTCGATGCCGTGCAGCAGCCCGACCGGATCGGACGAGGCCAGCGCCGCGGCCTCGGGGCGGATGTCCTGGACATTGCGCAGCCCCAGCGCCGCAACCAGGGCGCGCCGGTATTCGAGCGTCTCGGCGAAATGCTGGCCGGTGTCCATGAACAGCACCGGCACCATCGGATCGATCTCGGCCGCCCAGGCGAGCAGCACGGCAGATTCCGCCCCGAAGGAGGAGACCACCGCAATGCGGCCGGGAAAGGCGGTGAGCATCGCATGCCGCAGCAGGGCATAGCCTTCCAACTCGCGCCCGGCGGCCGCAGGCTGGCGCGCGTGATCCGCCCCCCCGCGGGCCAGCAGATCCGGCGTGGCGGCAGGCGCGGTCCGTGCGGCGATCGGAAGCGTGCAGGTCGATGCGTTCATCACGGGGCGAGTGAACCGCTAATTCACTCCGTCAGCAAGTGCTTTCTTGCAATACACACTTGAAGATCGAAAATTCCCCAACCCCTTGCATTGCGTGGCCTGCGGGCAGATTTCACTAGAAAAAATAGTGGAATTTGCCCGCCATCCCTGGCCACCGCCTTCGCCCGCGACCCCCAGGCCAGGTCCGTCTCGGCCCCGGACGCGCGCGCCATCGCCGCGCATCCGCCGCAGTCTCCCGCGCAGCCGCCCCGGCACATCCGCTCCGCTACATCCGCCCGGGCGCACCATTCCCCGGGCGGGGCTCCCGTGGCGCCCAGACAACGAGCGGGACGAGGGCTCTGCCCCCAGGGCCCAACGGGACGCGCATCCAGTGAGGGGTCGTTCCCGCGATCAGGGTCCGGGGCCCCGGTGGAGCCGCCAGGCCATCATAGCGGCGATGCCCCTGGCCTTGCCTGACCTTCGCCTCGCCCGGGGCCTTCGGGCCGTCCGGCAATCCGGACGATCAGCCGAAGATCGCCCCATCCGGCCCGTATCATGCTGGCACAGCGCCGCGGACTGAGGCAGGCTGTCATCAATGACCGGCCGGAAGATGCAGAAAGGAAACCTGATGCTGCGGCGCGATCTGCTGATGGGCGCGGCCGCCGGGCTCGCGCTTCCCGCCCTGGCGCGACCCTCGATCGCGCGCGCGGCCGATGCGCGGGTGCTGCGCTTCGTGCCGCAGGCCAACCTGGCCAATCTCGACCCGATCTGGGGCACCCAATATGTGGTGCGCAACGCCGCCCTGCTGATCTGGGACACGCTGTACGGCGTCGATGCCAATCTCGACCCCAAACCCCAGATGGCCGAAGGCCACACGGTTTCCGAGGACGGGCTGGTCTGGACCATCCGCCTGCGCCCGGGCCTGCTGTTCCATGACGGGGCCAAGGTGCTGGGGCGGGACGTGGTGGCCAGCCTGAACCGCTGGATGGCGCGCGACCAGATGGGCCAGCTGATCAAGGCGCGGCTCGCCGCCCTCGAGGCGCCCGACGATGCCAGCGTGCGCATCCGGCTGAACCAGCCCTTTCCCAAGATGCTGTTCGCGCTCGGCAAGGCCAATTCGCCGATGGCCTTCATCATGCCGGAACGGGTCGCCACGACCGATCCGTACAAGCAGATCACCGAGATCGTCGGTTCCGGCCCGATGCGCTTCGTGCGCGACGAATGGGTGCCGGGCTCGCGCGCCGTGTTCGAGCGCTTCGCCGGCTACGTGCCGCGCGACGAACCGGCCGACTGGTGCGCCGGCGGCAAGCGGATCCATTTCGACCGGATCGAATGGCAGATCCTGCCCGATCCCGCGACCGCCGCCGCCGCGCTGCAGAACGGCGAGGTGGACTGGTGGGAGACCCCGCTGCCCGACCTGGTGCCGCTGCTGCGCCAGAACCCGGACATCCGCGTCGATATCGCCGACCCGCTGGGCAATATCGGCACGTTCCGGATGAACCATCTGCAGCCGCCCTTCAACGATGTGCGGGTGCGCCAGGCGATCCAGTATGCCGCCAGCCAGGAAGACTGGATGCGCGCAACCGTCGGCGACGACCCGGCGCTGTGGCGTCCCTGCCCCAGCTTCTTCACTCCGGGCACCGCCCTGTACACGGAAGCCGGCGGCGAGCGGCTGGTCGGGCCGCGCCACTATGACGAGGCCAAGCGCCTGCTCGCCCAGTCCGGCTATGGCGGGGAGAAGGTGGTGCTGCTGGTGGCGCAGGACCAGGCGGTGCTGAAGGCGCAGGGGGACGTCAGCGCGGACATGATGGCCCGGATCGGCCTCGCGGTGGATTATGTCGCGATCGACTGGGGCACGGTGGGCGCGCGGCGGGCGCGCAAGGACCCGCCCGCGCAGGGCGGCTGGAACGTGTTCCACTCCTGGCATGCCGGGGTCGATTGCGTGAACCCCGCCCCCTATACCGCCTTGTCCACCACCGGCGAGAAGGCCTGGTTCGGCTGGCCGAAATCCGACGCGATCACCGCTCTGATCGCCACCTGGTATGCCGCCCCCGACCTCGCGGCCGAGAAGCGCGCGATCGAGGCGATCAACCGCGCCTCGATGGATTTCGTCACCTACGTGCCGACCGGATTCTATCTGGGCTATCAGGCCTGGCGGTCCAATCTGGCCGGCGTGACCAAGGCGCCGTTCCCGCTGTTCTGGGGCACGAGCAAGAGCTGATGCTGGCCTATGCCGCAAGAAGGGTGCTCGCCACCCTGCCGGTGATGGCGATCGTCGCCCTGTTCGTGTTCAGCCTGCTCTACCTCGCCCCCGGCGATCCGGCCGCGGTGATCGCCGGAGACCAGGCGAGCCCCGCCGATGTCGAGCGCATCCGCGCCTCGCTCGGCCTCGACCGGCCGTTCCTGGTGCGCTTCGGCGGCTGGGCCTGGGGGGTGGTGAACGGCGATCTCGGCACCTCGATCTTCACCAACCTGCCGGTCAGCCGGATGATCGCGCAACGGATCGAGCCGACCTTCGAACTGATGGTCCTCACGCTGGTGCTCTCGGTCACGGTCGCGGTGCCGATGGGGGTGCTGGCGGCCTGGAAGCAGGGCAGCCTGATCGACCGGGCGGTGATGCTGATGGCGGTGCTGGGGTTTTCCGTGCCGGTGTTCGTGGTGGGCTATCTGCTGGCCTATGTGTTCGCGCTGAAGCTCGAGTGGCTGCCGGTGCAGGGCTATGCGCCGCTGTCACAGGGTCTGTGGCCCTGCCTGCGCACCCTGATCCTGCCCGCGGTCACGCTGGGCGGCATCTACATCGCCCTGATCGCGCGGATCACCCGGGCCACCATGCTGGAGGTGCTGTCGCAGGACTATATCCGCACCGCGCGCGCCAAGGGCGTGGCCCAGGGCGGCATCCTGTTCGTCCATGCCCTGAAGAACGCCGCGGTGCCGATCGTGACCGTGATCGGGCTCGGGGTCGCGTTGCTGATCGGCGGCGCGGTGGTGACCGAGAGCGTGTTCGCGATCCCGGGCCTGGGGCGGCTGACCGTGGATGCGATCCTGCGGCGCGATTATCCGGTGATCCAGGGCGTGGTACTGCTGTTCAGCCTGGTCTATGTGCTGGTCAATCTCGGCGTGGATCTGCTGTACAGCCTGTTCGACCCGAGGATCCGCTATTGAGCGCGGTTCTGGCCGTCGCGGCGCCGTCGCGGGCCGCTCGTGGCCGGCGCTTCCTGCGCCGCCATCCGGCGATGCTGCTGGGCCTCGGCCTGCTGCTGGTGATGCTGGCGATCGCGGTGCTGGCGCCGGTCCTGGGCACGGTCGATCCGGCGGCGCTGGCGCCGGCGCGGCGGGTGCGTCCGCCCTCGGCGCAGTACTGGTTCGGCACCGACATGCTGGGGCGGGACGTGTATTCCCGCGTGCTCTACGGCACCAGGGTCTCGCTGCTGGTGGGCTTCTCGGTGGCGCTGCTGGCTTCGGTGATCGGCACCGCGATCGGCCTTTTCTCCGGCTTCCTGCGCGTCGCGGATGCGGTGGTGATGCGGGTGATGGACGGGCTGATGTCGATCCCGCCGATCCTGCTGGCGATCGCGCTGATGGCGCTCACCCGCGGGTCGGTACAGAACGTCATCATCGCGATCACCATCGCCGAGATCCCCCGCGTGGCGCGGCTGGTGCGCGGGGTGGTGCTGAGCCTGCGCGAGCTCGCCTATGTGGAAGCCGCGATCGCCTGCGGCAGCCGCCCCGCGCGGATCATCCTGCGCCACATCCTGCCCAACGCGCTGGCGCCGATCACGGTGCAGGCGACCTATATCTGTGCCTCGGCGATGATCACCGAGGCGATCCTGTCCTTCATCGGCGCCGGCACGCCGCCGACCATCCCGAGCTGGGGCAACATCATGGCCGAGGGGCGGGCGCTGTGGCAGGTCAAGCCCTACATCGTGTTCTTCCCGGCGGTGTTCCTGTCGCTGACCGTGCTGGCGGTCAATCTGATGGGGGACGGGCTGCGGGATGCGCTCGATCCCCGGCTGGCGAGGCGGCTGTGAGGACGAAGGCCCAAGGGCTTGGTCCTGTGCGATCGCGCGGGGGGGCCGGACCCCATCGGTTGGGGGCTCCCCCCCCACGGACGGGGGTCCAGGGAGCGCTGCTCCCTGGCGGGGCCCGGGCGG
>DAICZL010000604.1 GCA_027311165.1 bacterium | reverse complement strand
TATCGGGTGCGGGCGGAGCCCTGCGGGACGGCCCGGCCCGGCCGAGCGGTGGTGGCGCCGACCACGGCGCCAGGCAGGATGTGGGGCGATGAGCGGGCGGGTGCTGGTGATCGACGACGAGCCGCAGATCCACCGGTTCCTGGGCCCCGCGCTGGAATCGGCCGGCTATGAGGTGGAGCGGGCCGAGACCGCCAGCGAGGGGCTGCGGCCCGCCGCGTCCCGCGCCCCGGACGCGGTGCTGCTCGATCTCGGCCTGCCCGACCAGGACGGCAAGCTCGTGCTGGCCGCGTTGCGGGCGTTCAGCACCGTGCCGGTGATCGTGCTGTCGGCCCGCGACCGGGAGACGGAGAAGATCGCGGCCCTCGATGACGGCGCCGACGACTACGTGGAAAAGCCGTTCGCGGTGGGCGAATTGCTGGCCCGCATCCGCGCCGCCCTGCGCCACCGGCGGGCCCTGGACGGCGCGGCGGGCCTGTTCCAGGCCGGCGATCTGGAGATCGACCTGACCCTGCGCCAGGTGCGGCTGGCGGGGGCGGCGGTGGCGCTGACCCCGCGCGAATACGCGTTGCTGGCGCTGCTGGTGCGCAATGCCGGCCGGGTCATGACCCATCGGCAGTTGCTGACCGCGGTCTGGGGGCCGGCCCATGTCGAGGACGTGCAGTATCTGCGGGTCTATATCGGGCATCTGCGCCAGAAGCTGGGCCCGGCCGGGGCGGCGCTGCTGACCACCGAACCCGGCGTCGGCTACCGGCTGCTCGACCCCTGAGCGAGGCGGGCGGAGGGCTGCCCAGATGACATGATCAGGGCACCGCTTTGCCTCAAATCCGCCGCATATCGGAGCTTGACTGTGTGAACGGCGCCACGGGTCCGCCCGTCGGCTGCTTGTCGCAAGGAAGTATCCACATGTCGTCAGCCTGCGCCGTTCTCGAGTCCGAAATGGACGCGATCCCCGCCGCCGAGCCCGCCTTGCCGGTCTCGCGCCGGCCGGTGATGGTCATCCTGAGCTTCGTCCGGCGCCGCTGGATCGCCCATACCGTGATCCTGCTGGCGGTGCTGGCGGCGGTGGGCTGTTCGGTGGGCTCGCAATACGCCGTCAAGCAGCTGGTCGATGTGCTGTCCGCCGCCGACAAGACGGCGGTGTGGTCGGCCTTCGCGGTGCTGGCGGGGCTGATCGCGGCCGACAACCTGATGTGGCGGGTCGGCGGCTGGCAGGCGGCGCGCAGCTTCGTCGCCGTGACCGGCGATGTGCGGCGGGTGCTGTTCGGCCATCTGCTGGGCCATGCCCCGGCCTATTTCGCGGATCGCCGGCCGGGCATGCTGGCCGGGCGCATCTCCGCCACCGGCCAGTCGATCTTCAAGATCGAGAGCACCTTCACCTGGAACGTGCTGCCGCCCTGCATCGCGGTGACCTTCTCGATCGCGCTGCTGGCCTCGGTCGATGTCGCGCTGGCCGGCGTGCTGGCGGTGATCTCCGCCCTGCTGTGCCTGGTGGTGATGCGCTTCGCCGCCGGCGGCAACGCGCTGCATCGCGACTACGCGGTGAAGGCGGCGGTCGTCGATGGCGATCTGGTGGATGTCATCAACAACGCGTCCCTGGTGCGCGCCTTCGCCGCGCTGCGCCGGGAACGCCGCCGCTTCGCCGCGGGCGTCGCCGAGGAGATGACCGCCCGCACCGCGAGCCTGCACTATCTGGAGAAGCTGCGCATCTTCCACGCCCTGTCGACGGCGCTGCTGACCGCGGGGATGCTGGGCTGGGCGATCTGGCTGTGGCAGCGCGGCCAGGCGAGTGCCGGGGATGTCGTGCTGGTCACCACGCTCGGCTTCACCATTCTGCACGGCACCCGCGATCTGGCGGTGGCGCTGGTGGACATGGTCCAGGACCTGGCGCGGCTGGCCGAGGCGATCGAGGCGCTGCTGCTGCCCCATGACCTGCCGGATGCCGAAGACGCCCGCCCGCTGCGCCTGCCGCGCGGCGAGATCACCCTGGAAGCGGTCGATTTCGCCTATCCGGACGGCCGCGCGGTGCTGGCGGATTTCAACCTGAAGATCGAGGCGGGCAGCCGCGTCGGCCTGGTCGGCCGCTCGGGGTCGGGCAAGTCGACCGTGCTCGCCCTGCTGCAGCGCCTGCGCGATGTCGATGCCGGCCGGGTGCGGATCGACGGGCAGGATGTCGGCGAGCTGACCCAGACCAGCCTGGCCCGCGCGGTCGCGGTGGTGTCGCAGGATGTGCTGCTGTTCCACCGCTCGGTGCTCGAGAATATCCGCTACGGCAATCCCGCCGCCTCCGATGCCGAGGTGCTGGCGGCGGCCGATGCCGCCGGCTGCAGCGGCTTCATCGCCGACCTGCCGCAGGGGTATGACACGCTGGTGGGCGATCGCGGGGTGAAACTGTCGGGCGGGCAGCGCCAGCGCCTGGCGATCGCGCGGGCCTTTCTGTGCCAGGCGCCGGGGCTGCTGCTCGACGAGGCGACCTCCGCCCTCGACAGCGAGTCCGAGCACATGGTGCAGGCGGCGCTGACCCGGCTGATGCAGGGGCGCACCGTGATCACGGTGGCGCACCGGCTGTCCACGCTGCGGGATTTCGACCGGATCGTGGTGATGGACCGCGGCCGGATCGTGCAGGATGGCAGCCCGGCCGAACTCGAAAACCGGCCCGGCCTGTATCATGATCTGCTGCGCCGGCAGGGGCTGCACGTGCTCGACGCCGCCGTGGCGGCCTGAGGGACCGAGGCAAGGCCAGGGGGTTGCCCCTGGCCTTGCCCCCTGGCTCACTCCCCTGGGGCCTTGGCGCCCCTTTCGAACCAGCGGGGCCTTGGCGCCAGAACCAGCAGGGCCTCGGGTCCTGTGGAACCGGCGGGGCCTCGGGCCCTGTGGAACCAGCAGGGCCTCGGGCCCTGGACAACCAGCGGGGCCCTGGCGCCAGCGGGGCCCTTGCCCTTGCAGAAGCAGTGAGGCCTTGGCCCCGGCCCCATCCATTGCGGGGTATCGCGGGGGGAATGCCTCATCCCGATGGGACATGGGGAACCGCTGGTCCCTGGCGGGTTCCCCCGGCGGCAGCGGGGGGAGAGAGACCCTTGGCCTGCTGGCTGAGCCTCACACCGGCCCGGCGGTCGCCGCCCTGGGCAGGCGGGCCCGGCGGTCGAAGAACAAGGCCTGGCTGATGATCGCCTTCACCGTGTCGATCCGGAACGGCTTGGTGATCAGGAAGGTCGGTTCCGGGCGCTCGCCGGTCAGCAGCCGCTCGGGATAGGCGGTGATGAAGATCACCGGCAGTTCCATCCCGCCCAGAATGTCGTTGACCGCATCGAGACCCGAGCTGCCATCGGCCAGATGGATGTCGGCGAGCACCAGGCCGGGCCGCTGCCTTGCGACCGCCGCCACGGCCTCGGCGCGGGTGCGGGCGATCTCGCTCACCCGCAGGCCGAGTTCGCCGACCACCGCCTCGAGATCGAGGGCGATGATCAGCTCGTCCTCGATGATCAGCACATCGGTCTGGATATGGGCCGCGATCTCCTGCCCGGCGCGATCGATCAGGCTCCGCACCTCGGTCTCCGGCAGATCGAGCAGCGTCGCGATCTGGCCGGGATCGAAGCCTTCCAGCGCGCTCAGCAGGAATGCCACCCGCGGCATCGGCGTCATCGCCTCGAGCCCGCGATCGGCGGCCAGCGCCTCGGCGCTGTCGGCGACCCGGTTGACCGACAGCGAGCCCCAGATCCGCAGGAAGGTTCGGAACAGGGCGTGTTTCGCCCCGCCGGTCGCGGCTTCCGCCTCCTCCCGCGGGGTGGGCGGCTGCTCGGCCAGGATCGCCTCGAGCGTCGCCACCGCATAGGCATCGCCAGCCTCCTGCGAACCGGTGAGCGCCCGGGCGAAGCGCCGCAGATAGGGCAGGTTGATCGCGATCGCCTCGGATCCGGTCATGGGGCTTTCCTCTGCTGTCCCGGCGCGGGGCCTCTGGCTGCACCGCGCGGCTGCAAACGTGCCGGCCCGGGAAAAGTTCCCTCGGCGGGAACTTGTCCTCAGCCGACGCGTTGGCCACGATGGCGGAGCATCGGTGTGCGGGTGCCCCGGCCTGCCGCGAGCAGGATGGCCGGGGCGTGTCGCGAGACCGACCGCCCGGCTTCGGCAGGCAGGGAACCACAGTCGGCACAGCGCGTTGGGAAGGCAGACGATGGGCGAACACGACATACCCAAGCCAGGGCATACCGACAAAATGATCTCTGAAGCGACGGCCAATTCCCAGCCTATCCGACCTGCACCCCCCCGCCCGCCAGGCATGCGGCCCGAGATCCAGGCCCAGATCGGGCAGCAGCTGCGCGCGGTCTATCAGGCGATCGTGAACGAACCGGTTCCCGAGCGTTTCCTGCGCCTGATCGAGGAGCTGGAACGGAAGAAGGCCGATCGCTCATGACCGAAGGAGCGACGCTACGGGCGGAACTGCTCGCTGCCGTGCCGCGGCTGCGCGCGTTCGCGATGTCGCTGTGCGGCCGGGTGGATCAGGCCGACGATCTGGTGCAGGAGACGCTGGTGAAGGCCTGGTCGCATCTCGACTCGTTCCAGCCAGGCACCAACATGGCGGCCTGGCTCTATACGATCCTGCGCAACGAGTTCTATTCGAGTTTCCGCCGCCGCCGCCGCGAGGTCGCCGACAGTGACGGCTTTCTCGCTGGCCGGCTCGCGACCCTGCCGACCCAGGACAGCCATGTGGAGTTCCAGGATTTCCGCGCCGCGCTGTTCCGGCTGGGCGCCGACCAGCGCGAGGCGCTGATGCTGATCGGCGCCTCGGGCCTGTCCTATGAGGAGGCGGCGAAGATCTGCGGCTGCGCGGTGGGCACGATGAAGAGCCGCGTCAATCGCGGGCGGATGAAGCTCGCCGAACTGCTCGGCCTGGGTACGGAGACGCGCTTCGGCCCGGATGCGCGCTGGCAGGCGGCGCTCGATCCCGGGCGCGTCCCCTCGGCCGTGGAGACGCGCTGATCCCGCGCAAGCCGGGGAGGGGGGCCGGCTGGTCCCACCCGAAAGGGGCGCCGCCGCTGGCGGAACCGGACTGGTGGAACCGGACTGGCGAAACCGCACTGGCGAGACCGGTCGGGGGGCCCCGGTCCCGACAGGGTTGCCCCGGCGCCATTGCCCGCCGGGGAGTGGGGCGCCGAGCCCTGCTGTCGTGTTCGTGCCGGTGAGGGCACGCCCCGGGTTCAGTCCAGATGCTCGCGCACGCCGTGGAAGACCAGCGAGCCCAGGCACCACAGCGCGGAGCCGGCCAGCAGCACCTCGAGGATGATCCGCCAGCGCACCGGGTAGAGCGACTCCTCGGGCAGGTCGGGGCGGACGAAGGCATCGAGATAGATCTGCTGCTGCACCGCCTCGTTGCGCGCCTGCTGCTGGTTCTGCAGGGCCCGCTCATAGGCGCGCCCGGCGATCCCCTCCTCGACCACCAGCTGGTCATAGCCGCTCAGCACCAGCGCCAGCGGCTGCTTCTCCCCGGCGCCGGCGCCGGGGCGGACGATCTCGGCCTGCAGCCTGGCCTGCTCGCCCTCCATCGCCGCGAGCCTGGTCTGCAGCACGCGCATCTGCGGGGACTCGGCCGAGACCCCCTGCGCCCGCAGCGTCGCCGAGGTGGTGCGCAGCTGCGCGAGCTGGTCGCGCATTTGCGTATCGACCGTGGCATTCTCGTTGGCATGGACGCTCGGGAACAGCACGCCATGGGTGTTGCGGTAGTCGCTGAGCTTCAGTTCGGCCTGTTTCAGCCGCGCCTCCTTCTCGGCGACGTCAGAATCGGCATAGGCGAGCTTGTCGGTCCGCGCCCGTTCCGAGAGCGAGTTGACCAGCCGCTCGGCGCGCCGCAGCACGGCATCGGCGACCTGCCGGGCGGCGTCGGGGGTGAAGCCGCGCACCTTCACCGTCACCAGCCCGGTCGCCATGTCGAAATACGGATCGACCATGCGCTTCCAGTAGCGCAGCCTTGCTTCCGCGCTCGCCGCCGGATCGAGCCGGGCGAGCCAGTCATGCGCCGGATCGGCATAGAGCGCCGGCAGGTCGATCTCGCCCTGCAGGTCGTCGAGGATCTGCCGGCTGGCGATGTACTGCACCACGATTTCCGAATCGAGCAGGGTCGCGAGCAGCGGGTTGCCGGCGCTGAGCCCGGGCAGGCTCATCCCCGGATCGGATCGCAGCGGCTGGGCCTGGCGGACGCTGAAGCGGAATTCGGAGAGGTACTGGTCGGAGGCGAAGCGGACCAGATAGACCCCGGCGATCAGGGTGGGCAGGATTGCGACCAGCAGGAACGAGACCATTCCCCAGGGGAAGCGCCGGCGGGCGGCTCGCCTGGTGGCCGCGGGTTCCGCAAGGCCGCCTGGCGCGTCGGGCGCGAAGCCCGGCTGCCCGGCGGCGCCGGGGGAAACGATGAAGCCGGCATCACCATCCATCAGCTGATCTCCTCGAAGCGGCGGGCGGTCTGGCCGGGGGGCGGATCGGCCCCGAGCCCCATGCTGGCGGCGTGGTCCGCGATCGCATCCTCGACACTGTCGAACAGCGTCAGGCGGCCGCCGCCGATCAGTCCGCCGGCGTCGCAATAGGTGCGGATCGTGTCCATGCTGTGGGAGACCATGATGATGTCGGCGCCGCCGATCCGCGCCTCGAACGCCTGCTGGCAGCGCGCCTGGAAGCGGGCATCGCCGACCGCGGTGACCTCGTCGATCAGGTAAAGGTCGAACTCGATCGCGAGGCAGGCACCGAAGGCGAGCCGCGCGCGCATGCCGGAGGAATAGGTGCCGACCGGCATCGCGAAATAGGCGCCGAGTTCGGCGAAATCCTCGACATAGCGCAGCACCAGCCTGGCATCGGCGCCGTAGAGCCGGGCCAGGAACAGCACGTTCTCCCGCCCGCTCAGCCTGGGGTGGAAGGTGCCGCCGAAGCCGAGCGGGAAGGAGACCCGCCGGCGCCGGCGCACGCTGCCGCGATCTCGCAGCTCGACGCCGGCGAGCAGGCGGATCAGCGTCGATTTGCCGGCGCCGTTGACGCCCAGGATGCCGAAGCTGCGCCCGGGCGGAAAATCGACGCTGACATCGTCCAGCACCACCCGCCGGCCTTCGGGCAGGCGGTGGGAGCGGCTGACATTGCGCAGGCTGATCACGCCATCCTCCCGGTCGGATCGGTGCGAGGATGATCTCCTGATCCGATCATGCCGCCACCGCGACATGCCGGCGCAGCGCCCGCTCGGCGGCGAACCCCACCACCAGGCTGCCCGCCACCCAGACCAGCACATAGCCGCGATCGAGCCAGTGCGGATCGTACTGGTAGTAGAAGCCGGCGCGGAACCATTCGACGCATTGCAGCACCGGGTTCCAGACCAGGATGTCGCGCACCGTGTCGGGCATGGCGATCGGCGAGTAGTAGATGCCGGAGGCGAAATACAGCAGCCGGTTGATGGCGTTGAAGATCGATTCCCAGGCGGCGAAGAATTCCACGATCACCAGGTTGAGCGCGCCGATGCCGGTGCCGATCAACCAGATGCACAGCGCCGCCTGCACACTCACCAGCGGATCGTTCGGCATGCCCTGGAAGCCCAGCAGCGCCGAAAGACTGAAGATCACGACGGCGACGAACACCTCGGTGGCGAGCTGCAGCACCGAGCGCGACACCAGCACGTCGATGCGCTTGACGATCGGCAGCTGCAGCACCGCGCCATGGCCGCCGAGCGCGGTCATCACCTCCTGCGCGACATGGCCGAACAGCAGATAGGGCAGCAGGCCGGTGACGTAGAACAGGAACAGATTGTCGCCGATCGGCGCCGGCCCGTGGTTGAGCAGATAGAACACCGTGCCGAGCGTCAGCAGATGCGAGATCGGCTCCATGATCGCCCAG
>DAICZL010000601.1 GCA_027311165.1 bacterium | reverse complement strand
GACCATCAGCATGTTTGAAGGAATGCCCGTCCACATGGGATCGGACCACAGTGACAAGGCACGCTCCGTGGGCACCGCCGTACCACGCTCCCGGGGCACCGCCGCCAGCGGCCGATGGCGTCGCGGGCTGTGAGCGCCATGCCCTCTCTGTCACGGCGGCTCGACCGGGTGCGCACGCCGGCACTGGTGACCATGACGGTGCGCGCCCGCGCACTGCGTGCCCAGGGCCACAAGGTGATCCAGCTGACCGTGGGCGAACCCGATTTCGCGACCCCCGACCACGCGATCGCGGAGGCGCACGCGGCGGCGCTGCGCGGTGAGACGAAATATCCGCCCCAGGATGGCACGCTCCGCCTGAAGCAGGCGGTGCAGCGGAAATTCCGCCGCGACCAGGGGCTCGACTACGCGCTCGACGAGATCATGGTCGGCAATGGCGGCAAGCAGGTGCTGTTCAACGCGCTGATGGCCAGTATCGATCCGGGCGACCAGGTGGTGATCCCGGCACCCTACTGGTCGGCCTATGCGCTGATGGCGGAACTGGCCGGCGCCGAGCCGGTGTTCGTGCCCTGCCCGCAGAATCACGGCTTCAAGCCGCGCCCGGAGGATATCGAGGCCGCCATCACCCCGCGCACCAAATGGCTGCTGCTGAACTTCCCCAACAACCCGACCGGTGCCGCCTGCAGCCCCGCCGAGATGGCGGCGATCGGCGCGGTGATGCTGCGCCATCCGCAGTCCTGGGTGCTGTGCGACGACATGTACGAACACCTGGTCTATGACGGCTTCGCCTATCGCACGATGGCCGCGATGGTGCCGGATCTGCGCGACCGCACCCTGACCGTCGCCGGCGTTTCCAAGAGCTACGCCATGACCGGCTGGCGCATCGGCTTCGGCGCCGGGCCGAAGGCGCTGATCGCCGGGATGGTCAACATGCAGGGCCAGGCGACCTCCGGCGTCTCGGCGGTGGGCCAGGCGGCAGCGGCGGCGGCGCTCGACGGCCCGCAGGACCTGCTCGCCGAACGCGCCGCCATCTATCGCCGCCGGCGCGACCTGGTGGTCGATGCGCTGAACGCCTGCCCCGGCCTGCTGTGCCACCGGCCGGAGGGCGCGTTCTACGTGTTCCCCTCGATCGCCGGCTGCATCGGCCGCACCAGCCAGGCCGGCCGGATGATCGCCACCGACGCCGATTTCGCGACCGCTTTGCTGGAGGAGCAGTTCGTGGCGACGGTGCCCGGCAGTTCCTTCGGCATGGCCCCCTATCTGCGGATCAGCTACGCGACCGACGAGGCGAGCCTGATCGAGGCCTGCGGCCGCATCGGCGCCTTCTGCGCGGGGCTGCGCTGACCCCGCCGATCCGTGCCGGGCGCGACGCCGACGCCGCCGGGATCATCGCCCTGATCGGCGCCTGCTGGTCCGAATATCCGGGCCTGGTGCTGGACGTGGATGGCGAGGAACCGCAGTTGCGCGCGCTCGCGTCGCACTACGCGGCCAAAGGCGGCGCGCTGTGGATCGCCGGGGCGGACGGTGCCGTGGCGGGCATGGTCGCGGTCTCGCCGCTGGCCGATGACGGCACGTGGGAGATCGGCAGGCTGTATGTCGCAAGCGGCCTGCGCGGCGGCGGCCTGGCGCATCGTCTGCTCGATGCGGCGGAGGCGCACGCGGCGTGCGCCGGGGCCACCCGCCTTGTGCTGTGGAGCGACACGCGCTTCGCGACCGCGCACGCCTTCTATGAAAAGCGGTCCTATCTGCGCGCGGGGCCCATCCGGGCGCTGGGGGACCGGTCGCACAGCCTGGAATTCCGCTTCGAGAAGCCGCTCACCGGGCTGGTCGTACGCGCGCTCGGCGCGGCCGAGGCGGCCTCGGCGGTGCGGCAGCTCGCGGTGATCCTGCGCGATTGCGTGGAGGCCGGCGCCTCGGTCTCGTTCCTGCCGCCGCTGCCGCTGGCCGAGGCGCGCGCGCATTTCGCCGCCACCGCGGCGGCGGTCGCGCGCGGGGAACGGCGGCTGCTGGTGGCCTGGCTGGCGGGCATGCTGGTCGGCACGGTCGGGATCGATCTGGCGCTGCCGCAGAACCAGCCGCACCGGGCGGAGGTGCAGAAGCTGCTGGTGGCGCCATCGGCACGGCGGCGCAGGGTGGCGCGGGCGCTGATGCTGGCTGCCGAGGAGACGGCGGCTGAGGCCGGGCGTGCCCTGCTCACCCTCGATACCAGGGTGGGCGATGCCGGCGAGGCGCTGTACCGCGGCCTCGGCTGGATCGAGGCCGGCACCATCCCGGGCTACGCGCTGAACGCCGATCTGTCCCCCTGCGACACGCGGCTGTACTATAAGCGGCTCGGCGGCGGCTGATCCCGCGCCGGCCCGGCGGGTGAGCGCTCCCGTGGCCGCACCCCCCGGGCCAACGGGGCGCCGGGCCGGGCCCCTGGCAACGGTTGCGGGCCTGGCGGGTGGCTCGCGGTCCTCATGCGCCAGGATCGGGCCGGGCCGGAGGACTCCACCCCGCGGTGGGTGATCGGGGACACCAACCCCGGCCGCAGACCGCACATGCCGGGTCAGGGTTACCCGCAAAAGGGCAGGCCCCCCATCCTCGCGCTGATCTGGCGGCGGCCTTTGATCTTCCCCCCATTGCAGGGCACGCACCCCGCAGCCTATGGACTATGCGCCATGGACCAGCCCGACACCCTGCCGCAGATCGATCACCAGCACGCCACCTTCACGGACGGGCTGACGCTGGAATGCGGAGTGCATCTGCCGCGCCACACGGTCGCCTATCGCACCTATGGCCGGCTGAACGCCGAGCGTTCCAACGCCATCCTCGCCTGCCACGCGCTCACCGGCGACCAGTACCTGGCCGAGACCAACCCGCTGACCGGCAAGCCCGGCTGGTGGGAGCAGGTGGTCGGTCCGGGACGGCCGGTGGATACCGACCGGTTCTTCGTGATCTGCGCCAATGTGCTGGGCGGCTGCATGGGCAGCACCGGCCCGCGCGACCCCGGCCCGGACGGCACCCCCTGGGGCACCGATTTCCCGCCCATCACCATCCGCGACATGGTGCGCGCCCAGAAGCGCCTGATCGAGCATCTGGGCATCGCCCGGCTGTTCGCGGTGATCGGCGGATCGATGGGCGGGATGCAGGTTCTGGACTGGGCGGCGGCCTATCCGGACGCGGTATTCTCCGCCATCCCGGTGGCGACCGCGTCCTATCACTCGGCCAAGAACATCGCCTTCCACGAGGTCGGCCGCCAGGCGATCTTCGCGGATCCCGATTTTCAGGAAGGCCGCTACTGGCAGTCCGCGCGCATCCCCGCCCGCGGCCTGGCGGTGGCGCGGATGGCGGCGCATATCACCTATCTCAGCGAACAGGCGCTGACCCGCAAATTCGGCCGCAAGGTGCAGGCGGGGCCCGCCGGCAGCCTGTTCGGCGAGATGTTCCAGGTGGAGAGCTACCTGCACCACCAGGGCAGCACCTTCGTGCGCCGCTTCGATGCCAATTCCTACCTGACGATCACCCGCGCGATGGATTATTTCGACCTCGCCGCCGAGCATGGCGGGGATCTCGCCGCCGCCTTCCGCGGCAGCCGCACCCGCTTCTGCGTGGTCTCGTTCAGCTCCGACTGGCTGTTCCCCACCGCGGAAAGCCGCGCCATCGCCCGCGCGCTGAACCGGGCGGCGGCCAATGTCAGCTTCGTCGAGATCGCCTCGGACAAGGGCCACGACGCCTTCCTGCTCGACGAGCCGGATTTCCACCGCACCCTGGCCGGCTTCCTGGCCGGCTGCGCCGAACATGCCGGCCTGGCCGGATGAACGCCACGCCCCCGCCCACGCCGGTGCGGTTCGTGGCCAAGAACATGCGGCTCGACCTGCGGCTGATCGCCGAAATGATCGCGCCGGGCGCGCGGGTGCTGGATATCGGCAGCGGCGATGGCAGCCTGATCGAACATCTGTTCCGCACCCGCGGCTGCGACGCGCGGGGGATCGAGATCGACATGGCGGAAGTGACCCGCGCCATCGCCCACGGCCTGCCGGTGATGCATGGCGATGCCGACATGGACCTGGCCCACTACCCGGACGGGGCGTTCGACTACGTGGTGCTCTCGCGCACCCTGCAGGCGGTGGAGCGCCCGCGCGAGGTGCTGCGACAGATGCTGCGCATCGGCACCCGCGCGGTGGTGAGCTTTCCCAATTTCGGCCACTGGCTGGTGCGCTGGCAGCTGCTGCACACCGGGCGGATGCCGAATACCCGCACCTGGAACCGGCCCTGGTACGAGACACCGAATATCCATCCCTGCACGATCAATGATTTCTTCGATCTGTGCGCGGCCGAAGGCTACGCGGTGGAACGCTGGCTGGCGGTCGATGACGCCGGGCGGCGGGCGCCCTGGCGGCGGTTTCCGAGGCTGGCCAACCTGTTCGGGGATCAGGCGCTGTTTCTGCTGCGGCAGGCGTAGCGCGGTTTCCGGTCTGACGGACGATCGGCCACCGCGCTTGCTCTTTGTCTCACCGGGTGACTTTGTCCGATCAGATGATTGAGGTGGACCCCATCGGCTGGACAGGACTCGGGGTAACTTAGAGCGGTTTCAGTCTGACCAGAATCGGGTCTCGCGGCACGCCCTCACGCTGTGACTCCCAGGTCTCCGGTTTGAACCGGAGGTTG
This sequence comes from bacterium, assembly GCA_027311165.1. Taxonomy (GTDB): domain Bacteria; phylum Pseudomonadota; class Alphaproteobacteria; order Acetobacterales; family Acetobacteraceae; genus DAICZL01. The sequence continues at coordinate 3,277 of DAICZL010000601.1, read as the reverse complement.
ATGCTGGCTCATCAGCGGGGGCAGGCTTATTCGCAGGATCTGCGCGATCGGGTTTCGCGGCCGCAGGGAGTGCTGCAGTCGCCGGTGGACGGTTCGGCGTCAGCCGTTCCTATGTCATCAAGGCTCGGCAGCGTCGCGATCGGCAAGGCGAGATTTGTGCCGGTCCCCAACGCTCGCACACACCCGCCAGGCTCGCCGGGCATGATGTCGCTTTGTCTCAGCGTGTGCACAGTGCGCCGGACGCGACGCTGGCCGAACTTGTGCAATGGACGGGCACAGAGTTCGGTATCTGCGTCAGCATCAAAGCAATGTGGAAGAGGCTCAAAGCGCTCGATCCGACGCTCAAAAAAAGTCGCTGATCGCGGCCGGGCGATATCGCGCTGACGTCGCCGAAGCGCGCAGGGTGTGGGAAGACGCAAAGCCGAAGCTCGCTCCACGGCGATTGGTTTTTCTTGATGAGACCTGGACCAGAACCAACATTACGCGGCTGCGTGGCCGCTCGCCACGCCGTCAGCGACTGGTTGGCCAGGTGCCCTGGGGTCACTGGAAGACAACAATTTTCCTGGCCGGTCTGCGGCACGATCGTATTGTCGCACCTTTGGTGCTGGACGGCCCGATCAACGGCGCCGCCTTTCGCGCCTCCATTGAGCAATTCCTGGCACCGACGCTCAACCCGGACGGCATCGTCATCGCTGACAATTCACCGAGCCACACAGTCGCTGACATCCGCGAGGCGATCGCCGTATGGGGCGCTTCGCTCGCCTTCCTTCCGTCATACTCGCCCGATCAAAACCCTATCGCGCAGATCTTCGCAAAGTTGAAAGCCCTGCCGAGAAAGACAGAACCATGAAGCCGCGAAGCCCTCTGGCGAAGCATCGGCTCAATCGTCACCGCATACTCGCCCCAGGAATGCACCAACTATCTGAGAAATTGCGGCTACACACACTCAGGGTAAAGCCGCGCTAAGACGTGGCGGCCTTCATCACCAGCCTGCGGCAACGCCGGGTCACGCCGCACATCGCCGCCGACCGGCGGATCAGCAAGCATGCGTGGCACGGCATTCCGAGATCGACCGCCGCACCACGCGCCATCCGGGCTACGCGATCAGCCAGCGCATCCGCAAACGGGTCGAGGAAGTCTTCGGCTGAGTGAAAAGCGCCGCCGGGCTGCGGCAGACCAGGTTCCGCGGTCTCGAACGGATCGGATGGGGGTTCAGCCTGGGTGCCGCTGCCTTCAACCTGGTTCGCCTGCCGAGACTGCTCGCCGAAACGCCATAGCCCCGGCAAAACCAGATCAAACAGCAACGCTCAGCGTTGCGAAGAGCCACCCGAGAACGATACCGCCCGCGCCGGAAACCGGCCACGGACCACCCCTTCGGAGACTTCTTCAGCGGCCTGCTAGCGCACGACGCGCGCCAGGAAATCCTGCGCCCGCGGATCCTGCGGCGCCGCAAACAGGGTGGCGGGGGCGGCGAGTTCGGCGATGCGGCCCTCCGCCATGAAGGCCACGCGGGTGGATACCTCACGCACGAAGCCCATCTCATGGCTCACCACGAGCATCGTGATGCCATCGCCGGCCAGATCGCCGATCACGTCCAGCACCTCACCCACCAGCTCAGGATCGAGGGCAGAGGTGACCTCATCGAGCAGCAGCACCGCCGGATGCAGCGCCAGCGCGCGGGCGATGGCCACGCGCTGCTGCTGGCCGCCGGAGAGTTGTTCCGGATAGGCGCCGAGCCGGTCGCCGAGGCCGACCCGCCCGAGCAGGGCCGCCGCCTCGTCGCGCACCTCGCCGCGCGGACGCTTCTGCACCTGCACCGGCGCCACCGCCACATTGTCGAGCGCCGTCAGGTTCTGGAACAGGTTGAATTGCTGGAACACGATGGCGACGCGATCGCGCAGCCAGCGCAGCGAGCGGCGGCTGGCATAGTCGATCGGCGTTCCTTGCAGCGCGACACTGCCGCCGGTGGGCGGGGTCAGGCCGATCACGCTGCGCAGGAGAGTGCTTTTACCGGAGCCGGAGCGGCCGATCAGGCTCACCACCTCGCCCCTGGCCACCGACAGGCTGACCCCGCGCAGGATCGGCGTGCCGCCATAGCCCGCAGTGAGGTCAGCGATGTCGAGCTGCGCCATGGCGCTTCTCCAGCCATCGTCCCATCCGCGCGAGCGGATAGGAGATGGCAAAATACAGGATCAGGATCGTGGCGTAGACCAGTTCGGCGGAATAGCCGCGGCTGGTCAGGCTGCGGGCCGCCTGGGTCAGTTCCAGCACGCCGATCTGCGAGGCGAGGGCGGTATCCTTGATGAGCATCACCAGATAGGCAATGGCCGGCGGCAAGGCGCTGCGCAGCGCATGCGGCAGCACGATCAGCCGCAGCGTGGCGAGATAGCCGAAATTCATCACCGCCGCCGCCTGCCACTGCGCCGCCGGCACGGCATTGAAGCCGGCGCGGATGATCTCGGCGGTGAAGGCCGCGGCGATCAGGAAGATCGCCACCACCGCGATGGTGAACAAGGCGATGTCGAGGCCCATTGCCTGGGTCACGAAGAACACAAGCATCAGTGTCACCAGGAACGGGATGCGGCGGAACGCCTCGATGAACAGCATTGCGAGCCAGCGCAGCGGCAACAGCGCGCGCGACGGCGCCCGGCGCAGCACCGCCAGGGCCAGTCCTGCGCAGAAGCCGCTGACGCAGCCGCTGACTGACAATGCCAGGGTCGTCAGAAACGCCTGGCCCAGCAGCAGCAGATTGTAATAGCCGAAGAACCGCGGCATCTCCGAAAGCAGGCTCGACAGCAGCATCATCGCGCGCGCCGCCCGCCGATCGCCCGGCCCAGCAGCGCGAGCAGCAGCGAGGCGAGGAGGGTGACGCCGATATAGAGCCCGGCGGTCAGGCTGAAGATCTCGATGGCGCGAAAGCTGCGCGCCTCCAGGGAAAACGCCCGTCCAGTGAGCTCCTCCACGCCGAACACGGCGGCCATGGAGGTACCGAGCGTCATGATGATGTAGTGGTTGGACAGGGCGGGATAGAGCGTGCGCGCCAGATGCGGCAGCATCACCAGGCGCAGGGTCAGCAGCGGCGGGAAGCCCAGCACCTGCGCCGCATCAAGCTCGGCCCGGCGCACCGAAAGCAGTCCGCCGCGCAGAATCTCGGCGAGATAGGCCGCACCGTTCAGCGTCATGCCGATCAGCACCGCCGAGAAGGGCGACAGCAGCACTGCGAAATCGGGCAGGGTGAAATACAGAAAGTAGATCTGCACCAGCTGCGGGGTGTTGG
>DAICZL010000588.1 GCA_027311165.1 bacterium | reverse complement strand
GCGGCCCCCCAGACTGCGGCCCCCCAGACTGCGGCCCAGCCTGTCGCTCCCGCCAAACCCGCCGCCTCCGAGGCAGGGGTCCCCCCGCCTGGCATGCACCAGCCTGGCGCCAACCAGGCTGGCGCCAACCAGCCTGGCACGCCCCGGGCCGGCGCGGCTGCGTCAAGGCCGCAAGCGGGTGCGCCTGCATCCGGCGTCGGACGGGCGCCGGGAGCGGCGGGTCTGCGGCGTGGCCTGTAGGCCCCGCCCCAGGCCGAGGCGCCGGTGCCTCCCGAGACCGTCATCGCGGAGGAGCCGCGGCGCCCGGCCAATGACCGCCCCGCTCTGACCCCGCGGCCGATGGCCAAGGCCGAGAAATTCGTCGAGGGCGACCATGTCGTGTATCCAACGCATGGCGTGGGCAAGGTGGAGCGGATCGCCATCGAGGACATCGCCGGCCATCGCCTCGAACTGATCCACATCACCTTCGAGGAGAACCGGATGACCCTGCGCGTGCCGGTCGCCAAGGCGCGCAGCGCCGGGCTGCGCAAGCTCGCCACCCGCAAGATGTTCGACGAGGCGCTGGCGGTGCTGAAAGGCCGGGCGCGGGTGAAGCGCACCATGTGGTCGCGCCGGGCGCAGGAATACGAGGCGAAGATCAATTCCGGCGATCCGCTCGCGATCGCCGAGGTGGTGCGCGATCTGCATCGCAATGCCGGCCAGCCCGACCAGAGCTTCAGCGAGCGCCAGATCTATGAAGCGGCGATGGACCGGCTGGCCGCCGAACTCGCGGCGCTCGACAATACCGACAAGATGACGGCGGCGATCAAGCTGGGCGAGTTTCTCAAGACCGTCGTCTGAAGGCGACAGCCTCCGGCAGGTCCGGGGGCTCTGTTCGCTCCCCTGCCCTGGGCGGCCGCCCCCGGAGACTTGCGCCGGGGGCAGCCGGTCTGAGGCATCGCGGTCGTGGGAGTGTCGCCCGTGGCCCGTGCCCGTGTGGCCCCTCTCGTGTGTGGCCCGTCTCGTCTCCTGAAACGGCAAACGGCCAGACCTTCGCCGGTCTGGCCGTTATCCTGTCGGGCCGTTCCCGGACCTGCCATGGCCCGGTCTGGCCAGAAACGCGGAGGAGGCGCCCCGGAAAGCGACCGAGGCGCCGGCCGCAATCAGCTGTTGTTGCGGTTGCCGGTGAGCTGCAGCAGCAGCATGAACAGGTTGATGAAGTTCAGATACAGGTTCAGTGCATCATAGACACTGCGCTTGCCCGCGACGTCGCTGCCCTCGGCATAGGCGAACTGGACGTAGTCGGCCTTGATCCGCTGCGTGTCGTAAGCGGTCAGACCGGTGAACACCAGCACGCCGATCACGCTGATGGCGAACTGCATCGCGCTGCTGCCGATGAACATGTTCACCAGGCTGGCGATGACGATGCCGATCAGCCCCATGAACAGGAAGCTGCCCATGCGCGACAGATCGGCCCGCGTGGTGTAGCCATACAGGCTGGTGGCCGCGAAGGTGGCGGAGGTGATGAAGAACACCCGCGCGATCGATCCGCCCGTGTAGATCAGGAAGATGTTCACCAGGCTCGCGCCCATCGCCGCGCAGAACGCCCAGTAGAGCGCTTGCGCCGTGCTGCGCGACAGCTTGTTGACCCCGAAGCTCAGCACCATCACGAAGGCCAGCGGCGCGAACATCGCCACCATCGCCAGCGCCGTCGGCTGCTGCACCAGCCCGCGCGGCGTGATCGCGGTGTGGTAGAACAGCTCCATCAGGCTGGTATTGGCGATCCCGTAGGCCACCACTCCGGTCAGCAGCAGGCCCGAGGTCATCCAGTTGAAGACCCGAAGCATATAGGCGCGCAGCCCCGCATCCATCTCGCCGGCGGCGATGGCGGTGCGGGACGCGCCGGGGTAGGTCCGATAATCAGGACTGAAGGCCATGGTCTGCGTTCTTTCCTCTCCGGGCACATTCGCCCTCGATGCGTATGTTGGCCAGCCGGCGGTTTCGTTCAAGTGAATTCGGGGAAAGCGCGGCCTATTCGTTGCGCAGCAGCCGGGCCGGGCGCGCCCGCAGCGCCGCCGCGGTGGTGATCTGGCCCAGCGCCAGCATCAAGGCGAGGCAGCCCGCCAGGGTCGCCGCCAGCGTGCCCGGCAGTGGCGACCACGCGGAGCCCATCAGCCAGTGCATCACGGCGAAGCTGGCGGCCGCGCCCACCACCGCCGCGATCAGCCCCGCGGTCAGGCCCAGCGCGCCGAATTCCACCAGCCAGGCCGCGCGGATCTGCCGTCGCGTGGCCCCCAGCGTCTTCAGCACCACCGCCTCGCGCACCCGCCGCGCCTGCCCGGCGGCGATCGCGCCGGCCAGCACCAGCGCCCCTGCCGCCAGGGTGAGCGAGCCGGTGGCGGCCAGCGCCATGGCGATCTGCCCGAGCAGCGCCGCGATCGCGCCCAGCACATCCTCGACCCGGATGCCGGAGACATTGGGCAGCGCATCGGTCACCGCCCGCAGCACCGCGCCCTGCGCCGCCGGCACCACCCGCACGGTGGCGATATGGGTGTGCGGCGCCGCCGCCAGCAGCCCCGGGCTCGCCACCATGACGAAATTCAGCGACAGCGACCGCCAGGCGATGTCGCGCAGGCTGGCGATGGTGAATTCGATCGTCCGCCCGAGCACGTTCAGGGTGATCCGATCGCCGAGCCCCACCCCCCAGCCCTTGGCGAGCCCGGCATCGAAGGACAGCAGCGGCGGGCCGGCATAGCCGGGCGGCCACCAGGCGCCGGCGACGATGCGGGTGCCCTCCGGCGGGGCGGCGGCGTAGGTCAGGCCGCGATCGCCGCGCAGCGCCCATTCGCTGTCGGGGGTGACATGCAGCTGATCGACCGGCACGCCCTTCACCGCCACCACGCGGGCGCGCAGGCTGGGCACCTCGTGCAGATCGCTCACCCCCGGCTGGCCGGCGAGCACCGCCCGGAACGCGGCCATCTTGTCGTTCTGGATGTCGATGAAATAGAAGGTGGGCGCGGCCGCCGGCAGCTGGTCCTGGATCTGCCGGCGCAGATTGCCCTCGATCAGCGCGACCGTCGCCAGGGTGGCGAGGCCGAGTCCGACCGAGACCAGCAGCATCGGCGTACCCGCCCCCGGCCGGTGCAGATTGGCCAGACCGAGCCGCGCCCAGGGCGGCAGGCGCGGCGAGGCGAGATGGGCCGCCGCCGCCATCAGCAGGCTGGCACCGGCCCGGAACAGGCCGAGCGTGACCAGCACGGCGGCGCAGAAGGACAGCGCGAAGACCCGGTCCGGCGCGGTCAGCACCGTCAGCCCGACCAGCGCCGCGACCAGCGCCAAGGTGGCCGCCAGGAACCGGCGGGGCACCGCCACGCGGATCGGGCTCAGCCTGTCGCGGAACAGCGCCGCCCCGCCGATCCGCCCGGCGCGCGCCAGCGGCCAGAGCGCGAACGCCGTCGCGGTCAGCATCCCGTAGCCGGCGGCGAGTGCCAGCGGCAGCGGGTAGATGCCGAGCCGCGGCGGCACCGGCAGCGCATCGCCCAGCAGCCCGGCCAGCGCCAGCGGCAGCAGCCCCCCCGCCAGCAGCCCGAGCGCGACGCCGAGGCCGGCCAGCGCCATCACCTGGATCAGATAGATGCGGAAGATCAGCCCCCCGGAAGCGCCCAGGCAGCGCAGCGTCGCGATCGTGGCGGAACGGGCCTCCAGCCAGGCGCGCACCCCGTTGGCGACGCCGATGCCGCCCACCAGCAGCGCGGTCAGCCCGACCAGCGTCAGGAACAGGCCGGTCTGATCCAGGAAGCGCGCCACCCCCGGTGTCGCCTCGCCGGCGGTGCGCACCCGCAGCCCGGCGCCCGGATAATTGCCGCGGACGATCCCCGCCAGCCGCGCCGCGTCCTCGCCCGGCGCCAGGACCACGCGCAGCGCGTGGGTCAGCATCGCGCCCGGCTGGATCAGCCCGGTCGCCGGCAGCGCGGCGGCGGCGATCAGCGCCCGCGGACCCAGCAGCCCGGCGGTGGCGACCCGGTCGGGCTCGACGCGCAGGGCGGCGCGCAAAGCGAAGCTTGCCGTGCCCAGCCGCACCACGTCGCCCGGATGCACACCCAGCCGGTCCATCACCACCGGATCGACCGCGATCGCGGGCACGCCATCGCGCACCGCCAGCGCCGCCGCCGGGGAATGCGGCGGGTCGAACACCGCCTGGCCCACCAGCGGCCAGGCGGCATCGACCGCCTTCAGCTCCACCAGCTGGCGCTCGCCGGAGGGGGCGATCAGCATCGAGCGCAGCCCGGTCACGGCCGAGACCCGGGCGCCGCGCCCGGCGAGCCAGGCGGGCAGCCCGTCGGGGATCGGCTGGGCGCCCGACTGGATCTCGAGATCCCCGCCCAGCAGCCGCCGCCCGTCCTCGGCCAGGCCGCGGGCGATGGCGGCGTGCAGCGTGCCGACCGCGGCGATCACCGCGACCCCGAGGGCGAGGCAGGCGATGACGATGCGCAGCCCGCGCACCCCGCCGCGCAGCTAGCGGCCGGCCAGGCGCAGGCTCAGCACCGGGTCCGGCCGGTGATCCGCGCCAGGGGGGGTGCGCTCATGCGTCGGCGGCCGCCGGCTCGGGGCGGCGGCGGATCACGAAGCTGAACACGCCGGCCTCCTCGCTCCAGGCCAGCAGGGCGTGGCCGGTCTCGCGGCAATAGGACTGGAAATCGGCCACCGCCGCCCGGTCGGTCGCCAGCACCCGCAGCCGCTCCCCGGCCGCCATGCCGCGCCGCGCGCGGTTGGCGCGCAGCACCGGCAGGGGACAGTTCATGCCCTTCACGTCCAGCAAGGTTTCCCTCATCGCTCGATCCTGCGTCGCGGACTGCTCTTGAGCAACCCGTGCAATCCCGGCACACTCAAGCCATGGCCGACTTCAGAATTGGCATCGACCTGGGCGGAACCAAGATCGAGATCGCGGCGCTCTCCGCCGACGGTCGGGAACATCTGCGCCATCGCGTGCCCACGCCGCGAGATTATCGCGGGATCATCGAGCAGATCGACGCGCTGGTGCGCGAGGCGGAGGGGACGCTCAGCGGCAGCGCCAGCGTGGGCGTGGGCATCCCGGGCTCGATCAGCCCGGCCACCGGCCTGGTGCGCAACGGCAATTCGGTGATGCTGAACGGCAACCCTCTGGATCGCGACCTGTCGGCGAAGCTGGGGCGGGAGGTCCGGGTGGCGAACGATGCCAACTGCTTCGCGCTGAGCGAGGCGGTGGATGGCGCCGGTGCCGGCGCGTCGGTGGTGTTCGGCGTGATCATCGGCACCGGCTGCGGCGGCGGCGTCGTGGTGGACGGCAAGCTGATCAACGGGCATCTGGGCATCGCCGTGGAATGGGGCCACAACCCGCTGCCCTGGCCGGCGCCCGCGGAACTGCCGGGCCCGCTGTGCTGGTGCGGGCGGCATAACTGCCTCGATCAGCTGGTCTCCGGTACCGGCCTCGCCGCCGATTGCGATGGCCCGGGCGCGCGCGATGCGAGCGGCATCCCCGCCAGTGCCGCCGCCGGCGAGGCGCAGGCGCAGGCGGCGCTCGAACGCCACGCCGACCGGCTGGCGCGGGGGTTGGCGCATATCTGCAACATCATCGACCCCGACGTGATCGTGCTGGGCGGCGGGCTGTCCAACATGGATCATCTCTATGTGCGGGTGCCGGAACTGATCGAACGCTACGTGTTCAGCGACTTCTTCACCACGCCGCTGCGGCGCAATGTGCACGGGGATTCCTCGGGGGTGCGCGGGGCCGCCTGGCTGTGGCCGGCATCCGCCTCCGGCGCGTAGCCCAAGGGCGAGGCTCGCCCGTCGATCGTGCCGCCCTGGTCGTGCCTCCCTGGTCTTGCCCCCCCGGTCGTGTCGCCCTGGTCG
>DAICZL010000584.1 GCA_027311165.1 bacterium | reverse complement strand
GCGGACAGCACCACCGGCAGATACAGCGACGCCTCGGGCGCGCGCGGCGGGGTGGCTGCGAGGAACACCTGACCATTTGGCCGGCGCACCAGAACCTGCACCGGCAGATCGGCCGGCAGCCCGGCGGCATCGCGCAGCAGCGCCATCACCCGCACCGTCTCGCCCGGCCGGTAGATGCCGCGATCGAGCCAGACGAAGCCGTCGAGCGGCCCGGGGTCGGGCTGGCCGGCCACGCCGCGGTCCGACAGGTCGAAGGCCGGCGCGCTGAGGGCGAGCGCGGTGAAATCCTCGCCCGGGCCGAACAGATGCAGCGCCCGCGGCGCCAGCGGGCCGGCACCGTGCAGCAGGGGGGGGGCGAACCGCGCCACTCCGTCCGGATCGGTGCCGGCCTCGGCCAGGATGTCGTTGTTGGCGGCCAGCAGCCGCACGACCACGCCCGGACGCGGCTGCACATCCCCATAGCCGCGCACCTGCACGGTGAGCCCGTCCGAGCCGCGCCAGACCGTGGGGGCGAGATCGGTGCGCAGGATCATCTGGGTGGCCGAAGGGCTGGCATCGCCGGCGGGTGTGCCGTCGCCCGGGGTGATCTGCAGCGCATACAGGCCGGGCGCGGCGGCGATCTCCTCGGGCAGCGGCAAGGCGGTGCGGACGCCGTGATTGGGCTGCCAGCCCGGGATCGCCGCGCTGCCTTCCCAGACCACCCGCCCGGTCTCCTCGGCGATGGCATCGGACTGCCAGGACTCGACCGGCTCGCCGAGCCGCACCCGGCGGGCGAAGGCCACCATGTTGCGCTCCGACAGGCGCAGCAGCCGCAACTTCACCGCCGAGAGATTGACCGTACTCAGGGTAATCCTGGGCGCCTGGCGGCGCGGCAGCAGGAACAGCCTGGTATCGATCGCGATCGAAGGCTGGCGGTCGGCGATGGCGACCGCCAGCACCGCCTGCTTGTTCAGCGCCAGCCCGTCCTGGCCGGGCAGCCCGGCACGCAGCAGGATCCGCGTGGTCGCCCCCGAGGGCAGGCCGGAGACGCAGATCTGATCGCCCTCCCGCGTGACCGCCGCACCCGGCAGGGGGGGATCGAGCCGCACCCAGTCCTGCGGGTGGAAATCGTCACGCCGCACCAGGGGGACCGAGAAGGCGATGCAGGCGCGCGGCGGGTCGGCCTCGGGCTCGGTGGTGATCCTGCCGACCAGCAGGCCGGTCGCGCGGCGCAACTCTGCCAGGCGCTGGCGCAGCCCGGCATCGTCCGGCGCCCGCTCCACCGCCGCCGCCAGCGCCAGGCTCGCCTGGTCCGGGCGGTCGAGGGCGCGCAGCGCATCGGCCATCAGCAGCAGAGCGGGCAACTGGTCGACCGGGCCGTCGACCGCGGCGAAATTCTCCCAGGCCGCCTGCAGCGCGTGTCTGGCCTCGGGCGGGGTGCGGCGCAATTCGGCCTCGGCCAGCCGCAGCCAGAAGTCCGGGCTGGCATCGCCGGCGCCGATCCTGGTTTCCCAGGCCGCCGCCGCCGCCGCCCAGTCCCGCCGCTTCGCCGCATCGGCAGCGGCCTGCTCGGCGCGCAACCGCACCTGCGCGGTGGCGCCGGCGGGGAAGCGGGCGGTCAGCGTGCTGGCATAGGCGTCCGCGTCGGCGGCGAGGCCGGGGAGTTCGAACTCCGCGGCGCGGGCGGCTGCGGGGGCAAGAAGGACGGCCACGAGGGCGGCGAGCAGACGCAGGCTGCGCATGGCGAGCGGCTCCTTGGCCAGGACAGTCGGCAGGAACAAGCTTATCGCAACCAGCCGATCGCGCCAGGGTTGCAAAAACGATGTCGATGCAATGAAAGGCTCGCTCGACCGACGGGAGCAGGATCCCTCATCCCCTCTCCCCGGCCCCGCTGCCGCGAACAACCGGCCTCCTCTGGCAATCTTTCAGAGGCAGGCATCCCCGATCGAACCCGGCGGATCTCGTGACCGTGATGAAGGAGCGGTGATGAGGCTCCGCACGCTGAAGCACCGGCGGTTCCAGCAAGTGCGGCTGCCGATATTGCCCCGGACTGGCAGATTGAACGGACTGGCGGATGGAACGGACTGGCAGATGGAACGGACTGGCGGATGGAACGGGCTGCGATCGGATCCTGCGGCAATAGGGCTCGGGTCCTGTCAGCGCCGCGTCGATCGCCCATCGGCATCCAGAGTAACCGGCGTCCCACATGTTCGTTTCCACAACAAATCCGCATGAAGGCAGGGAACTGATCACGGTTCTACTCGGCATTGACGGGCAAGTTACGGAACCCCATTTCCGGGTGGTCGTTTGAGTCGAAACTGCAGACTCAAACACAGGATGCGGGCCTGATGGATCTGATTGGCGCCCTGCGCGTGTTTATCCGGGTGGTCGAGACCGGTTCCTTTTCCGCGGTCGCGCAGGAGCGCGGCAGCACCCAGTCGGCCGTCTCCCACCAGATGACCATGCTCGAGGAATTTCTCGGTGCCCGGCTGTTGCAACGCAGTACGCGCAATATCGCCCTGACCGATGACGGACGCGACGTGCTCGCCCACGCCTATGAGGTGCTGCGCACCGCCGAGGCGACGATCGAGGCGGTAGGCCATCGGCGAGCGGCCGCGGTCGGCCATGTCCGTCTCGCCGTCTCCGTCGTATTGGGAATCATCCTGTCGCCGCGCCTGGGAACCCTGCTTGCGGACAACCCCGAATTGTCGATCGAACTGGTGACTGGCGACGGCACCCATGATCTGGTCGAGGAAGGCATCGATGTCTGGGTGCGGAGCGGTGAGAGCGATCACGCCTCCCTGGTCAGCCGTCGGGTGGGCACCACGAACAGCGTGCTGGTCGCCGCCCCGGACTATTTGGCCATGCATCCCGCGCCGGTCCTGCCGGCCGATCTGTCGGCGCATGAGTGCCTGATCTATCATCGCTATGGACCTGATCGGATCTGGCAGCTCCACGGCCCGGGCGGCGCGATGGAGATCCCGGTGCGCGGGCGGTTCAGCGCCAATAACGGCGAATCGGTGCGCCAGGCGGCCCTGGCCGGCCTGGGCATCGCCCTCCTGCCAGAGGCAATGCTGCGTGGAGATCTGGCCGCCGGACGGCTGATCAGGGTACTCGCGGACTGGTCCCCCCCCGGTCTGCCGATCACGATCGTCTATCCCTCCCGCCGCGGCCTGCCGGTGCGCACACGCGTGGTGATCGACTTCCTCGTGCGCGAGATCCGCGTGATCGCCCGTGGCAGCATCGCCGGTTGAGACCCTGCGGCTTCACGCGGAGCCATGAGCGATGAGCGATGAGCCCATGGGGATAAGGCTGGAGCGATCAGACCAATAAACGCGGGCAAAATGGCGGCCCCGCCACCGAGGGCGGGGCCGG
>DAICZL010000581.1 GCA_027311165.1 bacterium | reverse complement strand
TTGCAGCACCGACACATCCGCCTCCCGCCCCGGCGCCAGCGTGCCGATGCTGTCAGCCAGCCCCAGCATCCGCGCGGGGTTGGCGGTCACGGTGGCCACGATCTGGGGCAGGCTCATGCCCAGCGTCAGCAATTCGCTCATCGCGTGGGTCAGGTTGAACGGCGCGACGCCGGCGAACGGGTTGGCGCTGCGCACTGCCTGTTCGGCCGCGTCGGGCACGCGCACGTTGTAGCCGTGCATGTCGGCCCCCAGCGTGTAGGGCAGGATCCCGGCCTCGATCACCCGGCGTGCCATGTCGAAGCTGAAATGCGAGCCGTGGCCGACATCGACGGTGACCCCGCTGTCCAGCGCCGCCCGGACGATCGGATGCACCTGCCCGGTCTCGGTGGAGATGAACCCGCCGGGATGGCGGGTGAAGGGATGGGCCAGCACATCGCCCGGCTCCATCAGCGGCACCAGTTCGCGCACCAGTTCGTCGGCGTCGATCGTCACCCCGTCCTTCACCGGCCAGAGCTGGCCGAGATGGATGTACAGCGGCAGCCCGGCCTCGCGCGCGATCTGCTTGCCGAGCTTGATCACCTCGAGCCCCCAGCGCGAGGCGCCGCCGATCTCGGCATGCGCCTTGATGCCGCGCACCAGATCGGCGTTCTCGCGCGCCGCGCGGATGGTGTGGGCGACATTCACCTGCCCGGGCCCGTACAGCTCGGGATACAGATGGCCCTCCAGCCCGCCCACCAGATAGGCGGAGAGGAAGCACAGCACCCGGCTCTGCGCTGGTTCGGCGATGAACTTGCGGAAGCCGCCGATGGTCATGCAGCTCGGCCCGCCCTGATCGACGATGGTGGTGACGGCGGACTGAACGCCCACCAGATCCGGTGCCAGGCCGAAACGGCCGGTGACGTGCTGGTAGACATGGGCATGGGTGTCGATCAGCCCGGGCAGCACCAGCCGGCCGGTGACATCGATCACCTCGCGCGCCGCGCCGGGCGGGATCGCCGGCTCCACCGCCAGGATGCGCCCGCCGGCGATCGCGACATCGGCGATGCCGTCGCGCCCGGCGGCCGGATCGATCACCCGCCCGCCGCGCAGCAGGAGGTCGATGGTCTGCTCCATGGAACTGGTCTTTCCCGATTTCAGCCCGTGACCTCGTCAGCATACTGATGGCAGGATGGCCGTTCAATGTTCCACCGCGACGGTCCCGCTGCGGACAGTGCACGGCAGGCGTTGCGGGGCGGGTGGGGGCGAGCGGCATGGCGGCGGAGAGAGAAGGGCTCGGCGCATCGGTGCGGCGCAGCGAGGATGATCGCTACCTGCGCGGCCGCGGCGAATTCGTCGCCGATCTCAGGCCGGCGCGGATGCAGGACCTGGCCTTCCTGCGCAGCCCGCTCGCCCATGCCCGCATCCTGGCGCTGCGCAAGCCGGCGGGGCGGGAAGCGCGCGTGTTCACCGCCGCGGACCTGGCCGGCGTGCGGCCGATCATCGCCAATTCCGCCCTGCCCGGCTTCAAGCCGTCGGTCCAGCCGGTGCTGGCGGACGGGATGGTGCGCCATGTCGGCGAGCCGATCGCCGTATGTGTCGCCCCGACCCGCGCCGAGGCCGAGGATCTGGCGGCGGCGATCGAGGTCGATTTCGAGGAGCTGGCGCCGCTGGCGGACATGCGGGCCGCCCGCGCGGCGGACGCGCCCCGGCTGCACGCGCACTGGGCCGACAACATCTTCCTGGAAACCCGCGTCGAGGCCGATCTGTCGGCGATCCGTGCCAGCGCCCCGGTGGTGGTGCGCCGGCGCCTGCGCACCGCGCGGCAGTGCATGTCCCCGCTCGAGGGCCGCGGCGTGGTGGCGGAATGGCATCACCGGCCGGGCCAGCTGGTGCTGCACAGCGCGACGCAGATCCCCCATATCGTGCGCACCGGTCTCGCCTTCTGCCTCGGGCTGGAGGAAGAACAGCTGCGGGTGATCGCGCCCGATGTCGGCGGCGGCTTCGGCTACAAGGGCCTGCTGCTGGCCGAGGAGGTCTGCGCCGGCTTCCTCGCCCGCCGGCTCGGCCATCCGCTGCGCTGGATCGAGGACCGCCGCGAGCAGCTGACCGGCAATGCCAATTGCCGCGAGCACGAATACGACCTGACCGCCTATGCCGATCACGACGGACGGCTGATCGCGCTCGAGGCCGAGGCCGGCGTCGATGCCGGCGCCTATTCGCTCTATCCGTTCTCCGCCTGCCTGGAGGCGGCGCAGATCGCCAGCATCCTGCCCGGGCCGTACCGGTTCGCGGCGTATCGCTGCACCACGGTCTCGGTCGCGACCAGCAAGCCCGGCATCCTGCCCTATCGCGGCGTGGCGCGCGCCGGGGTTTGCTACGCGATGGAAACGATGATGGACGCGATCGCCGAGCAGGTGGGGCGCGAGCCGCACGAGGTGCGGCTGACCAACCTGATCCAGCCCGAGGCGATGCCCTTCGACAACATCACCGGCAAGCATTTCGACAGCGGCGACTACCCGCAATGCCTGCGCCGCGTCGTCGCCGCGATCGACATTCCCGCCATCCGCCGCCGCCAGGCGGCCCATGACGGCGGGCCGCGCATCGGCGTGGGTCTCGCGATCTTCTGCGAGCAGGCAGCGCACGGCACCTCGGTCTATGCCGGCTGGGGCATTCCGATGGTGCCGGGCTTCGAGCAGGCGGTGGCGCGGCTCACCCCCGATGGCGGGCTGGAACTGCGGGTCGGCATCCACTCGCACGGCCAGGGGCTGGAGACCACGCTCGCCCAGGTCGCGCACCAGGAACTGGGCATCCCGCTCGCGCGCATCCGGGTGGTGCACGGCGATACCGCGCTGACCCCCTACTCCACCGGCACCTGGGGCTCGCGCTGCATGGTGATGGCCGGCGGCGCGGTCGCCACCGCCTGCCGCGAACTCGCGCAGCGCATCGGGCGGATCGGCGCGCATCTGCTGCAGGTGCCGCAGGAGGACGTGCGAGTGGGCGATGGCCTGGTGCGGACGGCGCAGGCGAGCGTGGCGATCGCCGATGTCGCGCGCACCTGGTACCTCCGCCCCCAGGACCTGCCGGCGGATGCGGCACCCGGCGGGCTGGAAGTAACCGCCGGCTACCGCCCGCTGCGCGACAGCGGCACCTTCAGCTACGCCGCCCATGCCGCCCTGGTCTCGGTCGATCCGGAACTGGGCGAGGTGCGCATCCTCGACTACGCGATCTGCGAGGATGGCGGCGTGCTGGTCAACCCGATGATCGTCGATGGCCAGGTCTGGGGCGGCGTCGCACAGGGCATCGGCACCGCGCTGTACGAGGAGATGGAATTCGACGCCGACGCCCAGCCGCTGGCGTCCACCCTGGCCGACTACACGCTGCCGGGCGCGACCGAGATACCGGTGCTGCGGATCGACCACATGGAGACACCCTCGCCCTACACCACCTTCGGCCAGAAGGGCATCGGCGAGGGCGGCGCGATCGGTCCGCCAGCGGCCATCGCCAATGCGGTGAACGACGCGCTGCGCCCGCTCGGCGTGCGCCTCGACCAGCTGCCGATCACGCCGCGGCGGATCGTGGCCGCGGTGCTTGCGGGGGCGAGCCCGTGAAGGCGGCCGCGTTCGATCTCGTCCGCCCGGAAACCCTGGCCGAGGCCGCGGCGCTGCTGGCGGGGCCGGACTGCCGCGCGATGGCCGGCGGGCAGTCGCTGGGGCCGATGCTCAACCTGCGGCTCGCCCGCCCGGCCATGATCGTGCCGATCGCGCATCTGGCGGAATTGCGTGGCGTGGCCGAGGACGAGGCGGCGATCACCCTGGGCGCGGCCACGACCCATGCCGAGATCGAGGATGGCCGCACCCCGGACCTCGCGGGCGGGATCCTGGCGCGCATCGCCGGGGGGATCGCCTATCGCGCCGTGCGCAACCGCGGCACGATCGGCGGCAGCCTCTGCCACGCCGATCCGGCAGCCGACTGGGCGTGCACGCTGACCGCGCTCGGCGCCAGTGTGCGCACCTGGCGGCCGCAAGGCGGGCGGTGGATCGCGCTGCCGGATTTCGTTACCGGCGCGTTCCGCACGGTGCTGATGGCGGACGAGATCCTGCAGGCGGTGCGCATTCCCCGCCCTGCTTCCGGCGCCCGCTTCGGCTATGTGAAATCCTGTCGCAAGCCCGGCGAGTTCGCCCATGCCATGGCCGCGGTGCTGGACGATCCGGCGCGGGGGGTGCGGCGCGCCGTGATCGGCGCGACCGGGAACCGGCCGGTGATCCTGGAAGGACCGGCCGCGCCGGCGCGCGAGGCCGCGGCGCTGGCGGGAAGCGGCCTCGATACCGTTGCCGTCCAGATGGAGCTGGCGGCGCTGCGCCGCGCCCGCGCGCAGGTGGCGGCGTGAGCCTGGTCACGCTGGAGGTCAATGGCGTGACCCTGCGGTGGGAGGTCGCGCCGCGCCTGCATCTGGCGGATTTCCTGCGCGAGGAGCTCGGCCTGACCGGCACCCATACCGGCTGCGAGCATGGCGTATGCGGTGCCTGCACGGTGCTGCTGGACGGCGCGCCGGCGCGGTCCTGCATCGCCTTCGCCGCGGCCTGCGAAGGGGCGTCGGTACGCAGCATCGAGGGGCTGGAGGAGGATGCGCTGATGGTGCGGCTGCGCGCGGCGTTCAGTGCCGAGCACGCGCTGCAATGCGGCTTCTGCACGCCGGGAATGCTGATCACCGCCCGCGACATCGTGCTGCGCCTGCCTCAGGCCGATGCCGACCGCATCCGGCTGGAACTCGCCGGCAATCTGTGCCGCTGCACCGGCTATGGCGGCATCGTCCGCGCGATCGCCCGGGTGCTGGGGGAGAGCGGGGGCCGGGAACAGGCAACGCCAAACGGCCCCGACCCCCATGGCCCGCTGGGGACACCCGCGAGCGGCCAGCCCCTGGGACCCATCGCCGGGGAGACCGCCCCCAGCGGAGCGGGAACAGCCCCGGGCGAAGCGGGAATCGAGCCGGGGGCGGATCCTCCGCTGACCATGGGGGTGGCGTCCGTGGCCCTGCCCGATCCGGCCCGGCCAGCAGAAACCCTGCACCAGACGCTGCGGATCGACCTGCCGCCGGCGCGTGTCTGGCAGGCGCTGCAGGACCCCGCGCTGATCGCCGTCTGCATCCCCGGCGCGCGGCTGACCGCGCAGCAGGGCGATCGCATCGAGGGCGAAATGCTGGTGGCACTGGGGCCGATCCGCAGCCGCTTTTCCGGCACCGCCCGGATCGTCTACGACCAGGCGGCCCAGAGCGGCCGGATCGCGGGCGAGGGCCAGGACCGGGCGAGCGGCACGAGGCTGGACGCGACCGCCGGCTTCGTGCTGCGCCCCGACGCAGATGGGGCGAGCCTGGTCGAGATCACCATCGACTACCGGCTGCGCGGGATGCTGGCGCAGTTCGGCCGGGGCAGCCTGGGGCGGGCACTGGCCGGCGAGCTGGCCGCGGCCACGGCGGCGGCGCTGGAGCGGCACCTGCGCGGCGATGCCCCGGCCGGGCGGCCCGTGCTGGGCGGCTTCGCTCTGCTGCTGCGCGCAGTCCGGCGCTGGCTGGGGGGACGGATGGGGCGCCGGATCGGGCGTTGGATCGGGCGTTGGATCGGGGGGCGGGCCGG
>DAICZL010000580.1 GCA_027311165.1 bacterium | reverse complement strand
CTGCTGGGACCCACCGCGCTCGGTTTCCGCCATCGCGACGATGTAGCCGAGATCACCGCCCTGCTCGACCGGCTGGGGGTGGATGTGCACGTCACCGCCCCGCTGGGCGCGCGGCCGTCCGATCTGGCGCGGCTGGGCGAGGCGGATTTCAACCTGGTGCTGTATCCCGAGATCGCGGCCCAGGCGGCGGGCTGGCTCGCCCGCAGCTTCGGCCAGAAATCGGTGCGCGCGGTGCCGATCGGTGTTGGCGCCACGGCTGATTTCATCGCCGAGGTGGCGGCGCTCGCCGGGGTCGATCCCGGACCGGCGCTGGCCGGCGCGCCCTCGCGGCTGCCCTGGTATTCGCGGTCGGTGGACAGCACCTATCTTACCGGCAAGCGGGTGTTCGTGTTCGGCGATGCCACCCATGCGATCGCCGCGGCGCGGGTCGCGGCGAGCGAGCTCGGCTTCACCGTGGTCGGGCTGGGCAGCTATTCCCGCGAATTCGCCCGCGAGCTGCGCGAGGCGGCGAAGCTGTACGGCGTCGAGGCGCTGATCACCGACGACTATCTGGAGGTGGAGGCGAAGGTCGCCGAACTGCGCCCGGAACTGGTGCTGGGCACGCAGATGGAGCGCCACATCGCCAAGCGTCTGGGCGTGCCCTGCGCGGTGATCTCGGCCCCCGTGCATGTCCAGGACTTCCCCGCCCGGCACTCGCCGCAGATGGGCTTCGAGGGGGCGAACGTGCTGTTCGACACCTGGGTGCATCCGCTGATGATGGGGCTGGAGGAGCACCTGCTGGGGATGTTCCGCGAGGATTTCGAGTTCCATGACGAGGCGGCGCCATCCCATCTCGGTGGCCCCGCCCTCTCCGCATCCGCCCCCGCGATCGCCGCTCTGGCCGAGCCTGCGCCGGCCTATGCCGGCGCTGCCGCCGCGCAGGTGGTGGCCGAGAGTGCCGCCTGGGCGCAGGAGGCCGAGCAGGAGCTGCGCAAGATCCCGTTCTTCGTGCGGGGCAAGGCGCGTCGCAACACCGAGCGCTTCGCCATGGAGCGCGGCCTGACCGTCATCACCGTGGAGACACTGTACGATGCCAAGGCGCATTTCGGCCGCTGAGCACCCGCGCGCGGGAGGCTCGATCCTGGGCGTGTTCGCATGACCGTGGTGACACGTCCCGTCGTGACCCGGCCTGTCGTGACCCATTCCGCGGGCGCCCGCCCCGCACCGGGCGCGCGCGCCGATGGCGAGGGCAGCGTGCAGGTGGCGCTCGATCCGGCGCTGAAGATCGAAGGCGCCAAGGTCTTCGCCGTCTATGGCAAGGGCGGCATCGGCAAGAGCACCACCTCGTCCAATCTTTCGGTCGCCTTCAGCAAGCTCGGCAAGCGGGTGCTGCAGATCGGCTGCGACCCCAAGCACGACTCCACCTTCACCCTGACCAAGCAGCTGCTGCCCACCGTGATCGACGTGCTGCAGACGGTGGATTTCCATTCCGAGGAGCTGCGCGTCGAGGATTTCGTCTATCAGGGCTATAACGGCGTGATGTGTGTCGAGGCGGGCGGGCCGCCCGCGGGCACCGGCTGCGGCGGCTATGTCGTGGGCCAGACGGTGAAGCTGCTGAAGGAGCATCACCTGCTGGAAGAGACCGATGTGGTGATTTTCGATGTGCTCGGCGATGTGGTGTGCGGCGGCTTCGCTGCCCCCCTGCAGCATGCCGACCGCTCGCTGATCGTGGCGGCCAATGATTTCGACTCGATCTTCGCGATGAACCGGATCGTCGCCGCGATCGCCGCCAAGTCGAAGAACTACAAGGTGCGGCTGGGCGGCGTGATCGCCAATCGCAGTGCCGCGACCGACCAGATCGACCGCTACAACCAGGCGACGGGGCTCTCCACCCTGGCGCATTTTCCCGATCTCGACGTGATCCGCCGGTCGCGGCTGAAGAAATCGACGCTGTTCGAGATGGAGTCCTCGCCGGAGCTCGAGGCGGTGAAGGCGGAATATCTCCGCCTGGCCGCCAGTCTCTGGGTGGGTACCGAGGAACTCACCGCGGTGCCGCTGAAGGATCGGGATATCTTCGATCTCCTGGGGTACGACTGATGCAGACGTCCCTCTATCTCCAGCGCCGCGGGCAGATCGAGACCTATTTCGATCGCACCGCATCCGAGGCCTGGGCGCGGCTCACCTCCGATGCACCGCTCGGGCGCATCCGTGCGACCGTTCGGGCGGGGCGCGATGAGATGCGCGCGACGCTGCTCGACTGGCTCGGCGCCGATCTGGCCGGCCGGCGCATCCTCGATGCCGGCACCGGCACCGGGGCGCTGGCGGTGGCGGCGGCGCGGCGCGGCGCGGAGGTGGTGGCGATCGATCTCTCGGCCACGCTGGTGGCGCTGGCCCAGGAGCGGGCGCCGCGCGATCTCGGCGCCGGATCGGTGGCATTCCGGGTGGGCGACATGCTCGATCCCGCGCTCGGCCGCTTCGACCACATAGTGGGGATGGATTCGCTGATCCACTACCCGGCGGCGGAGACGGTGCGGGCGCTGGCGGCGCTGGCGATGAGGGTCGAGCGGTCGATGCTGTTCACCTTCGCCCCGCGCACCCCGATGCTGGCGGCGATGCATGCCGTGGGGCGGCTGTTCCCGCGCGGGGATCGCGCCCCGGCGATCGAGCCGGTGGCCGAGGCGGCGCTGCGGCGGAAGCTTGCGGCCGAGAAGGTGCTGGCGGGCTGGCAGGCCGGGCGCACCCGGCGGATCATCAGCGGCTTCTACACCTCCCAGGCGCTGGAACTGGTGCGCCGATGAGCCGGATCGGCGCATTCGCGGTCAAGCGCTGGGCACGCGTCGATCTGCGCTTCCTGCCCTTCGCCGATGCCGCGACCGCCGAGCTGCCGCTCGGGCGGCTGCTGCGCCTCTCGCTGTTCCAGGTCACCGTGGGCATGGCCGCGGTGCTGCTGATCGGCACGCTGAACCGGGTGATGATCGTCGAGCTCGGCGTGCCGGCCTGGCTGGTTTCGGTGATGATCTCCCTGCCGCTGGTATTCGCCCCGTTCCGCGCGCTGGTCGGCTTCCGCTCCGATACGCATCGTTCGGTGCTGGGCTGGCGGCGGGTGCCCTATATCTGGATGGGCACGTTGATCCAGTTCGGCGGGCTGGCGATCATGCCGTTCGCGCTGATCGTGCTGTCGGGCGACTCCAACGGGCCGGCCTGGATCGGCGATGCCGGCGCGGCGCTGGCGTTCCTGCTGGTGGGCGCGGGTCTGCACACCACCCAGACGGTGGGCATGGCGCTCGCGACCGATCTCGCCCCCGCGCGCGCCCAGCCGAAGGTGGTGGCGCTGCTCTGCGTGATGCTGCTGGTCGGGATGGTCGGCAGCGCCGGGCTGTTCGGGCTGCTGCTCGCCAATTTCAGCGAGGTGCGGCTGATCCAGGTGGTGCAGGGCGCGGCGCTGCTCACCATGGTGGTCAACGTGTTCGCGCTGTGGAAGCAGGAGCCGCGCAATCCAGCGCGCACGGCGTTCGACCGGCCGCGGCCGAGTTTCCGCCAGTCCTGGCGGGAGTTGAGCGCGAGCGGGCATTCCCGCCGCTGCCTGGTGGTGGTGGGGCTCGGGACCGCGGCGTTCAGCATGGAGGACATCCTGCTCGAACCCTATGGCGGCCAGATCCTGCATCTGCCCGTGGGCGCGACCACGGCGCTGACGGCGCTGCTTGCGGTGGGCGGGCTGATCGGGCTGGGCCTCGCGGCGCGCTGGCTCAATCACGGCGCCGATCCCTACCGGGTGGCGGCGCTGAGGGCGGTGGCCGGTCTTGGCGCCTTCGCCATGGTGATCTTCGCCGCACCGTTGGAATCGGCGGTGCTGTTCGGTGGCGGCACGGCGCTGATCGGCTTTGGCGGCGGGCTGTTCGCGCATGGCACCCTGACCGCGACCATGGCGCTGGTGAACAGCGGCCAGCCGGAGGCGCAGTCGCCTTCCGAGAACAACTGGTGCGGGCTCGCGCTCGGCACCTGGGGGGCGGTGCAGGCCTCCGCCGCCGGCATCGCGATCGCGCTCAGCGGCGTGCTGCGCGATGTGGTTTCGGGCCTGGCCGAGCGCGGTGCGCTGGGCGAGGCGCTGACGAGCCCCGCCACCGGCTATGGCTTCGTCTACCAGATCGAGATCCTGCTGCTGTTCGCAACGCTGATCGCGATCGGCCCGCTGGTGCGTTCGGCCGGCGTCGGCCGGATGGCGGGCGCCGCGGCGGCGCCTGCCGCCGGGGCGCGCTATGCGCTGGCCGAGTTGCCTGCCCAGCCCCTTCCCTTGTCCCAGTCCCGCCCCTTGTCCCAGCCCCTTTCCTTGTCGAGGTGAGATCATGACCCGCGGAGCCATCACCAGCTACATCGATGTCGCGCAACTGGCGCTCTATGCGTTCTTCGTATTCTTCGCCTTTCTGCTTCTGTACTTGCGCCGCGAGGACAAGCGGGAGGGCTATCCGCTGCAGTCCGACCGCGCCGGCAGCCCCTCGAAGGTCGAAGGGCTGCCCGGAATGCCCAGCCCGAAATTCTTCCGCCTGAGCCATGGCGGGGTGGTGAGCGCGCCGCGGGAAGAAGTGATCCCGCCGGTCGCAGCCGAGCCGGTCGCCAGATGGCCGGGCGCGCCGCTGCAGCCCACCGGCAACCCGATGGTCGATGGCGTCGGCCCCGCCGCCTATGCGATGCGCTCCGACGAGCCCGATCTGGCCTTCGAAGATGATCTGCCCAAGATCGTGCCGCTGCGCGCGGCCGCCGGCTTCTCGCTGGCGCTCGGCGATGCCGACCCGCGCGGCATGGCGGTGGAGGGGCTGGACCGCAAGGTCGCCGGAACGGTGTGTGATGCCTGGGTGGACCGTTCCGACATGCTGGTGCGCTATCTGGAGGTCGAGGTCGCCGGCCAGTTCGTGCCGCGCCGGGTGCTGGTGCCGATGACACTGGTCACCGTCGACGGCAAGGCCCGCACCGTGAGGGTGTCCGCGGTGCGGGCGGCGCATTTCGCCGAAGCGCCGGTGACCCGCCACCCCGAACAGGTGACACTGCGCGAGGAAGACCGCATCAGCGCGTATTTCGCCAGCGGCTTTCTGTATGCGACGCCCGGCCGCCTCGGCCCGGCACTTTAGGAGGGGATCGGACGTGAGCCACGATGATTTCGCGACCGAGCCGGTTCCCGGATTGCCGGAGAAGCTGCCGCAGGGCGAGGCGATGCTATGGCGGGGCGCGCCCGACTTCTCCGCCTTCGCGTGGCGGGGCATGCATCTGCGTGGGCTGAGCGTGTATTTCGGCGTGCTGCTGATCTGGTATGCGACCTGGGTGCTGGCCCAGGGCACGCCGCTGCGTGAAGCCGCGCTGGGAACCGGGCGGCTCGTCGCACTCGCGCTGCTGGCGCTCGGGCTGATCACCCTGTTCGCCTGGATGGTGGCGCGCAGCACGATCTATACCATCACCACCCGGCGGGTGGTGATGCGCTTCGGCATCGCCCTGACGATGACGCTGAACATCCCGTTCAAGATGATCGAGGGTGCCGGGCTGCGGATGCGTCCGGACGGGACCGGGGATATCACCCTGACGGTCGGCAAGGGTGCGAGACTTGCCTATCTGATGTTGTGGCCGCATGTCAGGCCTTGGCGGCTGGCGGCGTCCGAGCCCATGCTGCGTTCGGTGCCGCAGGCCGAGCGGGTGGCGCAGTGTCTGGGCCGCGCGCTGGCAAGCGCGGCGGGCCAGCCGGTGCCGATGATCGGTGCCGCCGGTCCGGTCACGGCGGGTGCGCAGGAGCAGGCGGCGGCGGCCTGAATGACGTGGCAGAGCAGGCGCCCCGGCAGGGGCGTCTGAACGGGAGGATGCAGTGAGCGGCACGGCTGCGAGGCGACCTTTTCCGCTGGCGCCCCTGATCGGGGCAGGATTGTTGATCGGCTTCTCGATCGCGCTGGCAGCCGCCTATCGGCTGAGCGGGACGCATGATCTCGGGCCGCAATCGAACGCGCTCGCCGCCCGCGAGTTGCGCTTCGCCGACCAGGCCGATGGCGGGGTGAGGGTGATCGATGCCGGGGATGGGCACACCGTGGCCGTGTTGCCCCCCGGCACCAACGGCTTTCTGCGCGCCACCCTGCGCGGCCTCGCGCGCGAACGCCGCCGCGAGGAGGAGCCCGGCCTGCAGACCCCGTTCCGGCTGACCGCCTGGACCGATGGGCGGGTCACGCTCGATGATCTCGCCACCGGCAGGCGGGTCGAGCTGGAAGCGTTCGGCCAGACCAACGAGGCGGTGTTCGCGCGGCTTTTGGAGATCGGGCCGGTGCGCGCCGATCCGATGGCTGCGGATGCGACGGGTGCGGGGCAGAACCTTGCGCGGTCGGCCAGCCCATGACGTTGCCCTGGCCCTCGGGGCGACAGCGGGTAGAGGTGGCCTGTACCCTCGACATCGAGCAGACCGCCGAGAGTTTCCACGCCCATGCGGTGCCAGAAGGGATCGAGATCCGTCCCGGCGACATCGTGCTGGTTCATGGCGCACCGACGCAGGTCGCCTTCGGCGAGTGCTGGGTGCGCGAGGCGCGGGCGAGCGTGCTGCGCGCCGGACCGATCACGCGCGCCTGGACCCGGCTCACGGCGATGCTGGAACTGACGGAACTCTATGAGGTCGGCTTTCAGCCGAAGGAGGAACCATGAACGCGACCCCGCCCCCCGCTCCGCGCCGCGACGGCCCGCCGAACGAGAGCACCCGCCTCGCGCAGACCGATACGGTGCTGAGCCCGCGCTTCTACACCACCGATTTCAAGAAGATGGATGCGCTCGACGTGAGCGCGGTGCGGCCGGAGTGGGATGCGCTGATCGCGGAACTGCGCGCCGACCACAACAAGGGTCATTTCGTGCGCACCGAGGCCTTCGACGCCGATCTCAACCGGCTCGATCCGGAATTGCGCAAGGAATTGCTGGATTTCCTGATCAGCTCGGTGACCGCTGAATTCTCCGGCTGTGTGCTCTATGCCGAGATCAAGAAGCGGATCACCAACCCCGATATCCGCGAATTGTTCGGCTTCATGAGCCGCGACGAGGCGCGCCATGCCGGCTTCATCAACGACACGCTCAAGGATTTCGGTGTCGGCGTCGATCTCGGTTTCCTGACGCGGGCCAAGAAATACACCTTCTTCCAGCCGAAATTCATCTTCTACGCGACATATCTGTCCGAGAAGATCGGCTATGCCCGCTACATCACCATCTTCCGGCAACTGGAACGCCACCCGGAGAATCTGATCCATCCGATCTTTCTGTGGTTCGAAAAGTGGTGCAACGACGAGTTCCGCCACGGCGAGGCCTTCGCCCTGCTGATGCGTGCCAATCCCAAGCTGCTGAGCGGGATCAACACCTACTGGGTGAAGTTCTTCCAGCTCGCGGTGTTCGCCACGATGTATGTGCGCGACCATGGGCGGGTCGCTTTCCACGCCGCTCTCGGGCTCGATCCCACCGAGTATGATTTCACCGTGTTCCGCATCACCTCCGAGATTTCGAAGCAGGTGTTTCCGGTGCTGCTCGACCTCGACGATCCGCGCTTCCATGCGGGGCTCGAGCGGCTGCGGCGGATCGCCGTCGCGATGGATGCCGCCAAGGCGCGGGGCGGCCTGCTGGGGCGGATCAAGCGCACCTGGCTGACCGGGGGCGCCGCGGTGGCGTTCCTGCGGCTGTATCTGCTGCCGGGCGTGCGCAATGCCCTGCCAGCGCAGATCCGGCTGGAACCGGCCTGGTAGGGCGGGCGCCGCGCCCATGGCGCTCTATGCGTATCCGGTGCTCTACGCGCTGTTCGTCTGGTGGTTCAGCACGGGGCTGATCATCTATCTGGACGGGCTGGCGGTGCGCACGTTCCGCTGGAGCATGCTGGGTGCCACGCTGGTGTTGGTCCTGTCGCTGTGGGGGCTCGCGGTCAGCAGCGCCGACGCCACCCCCCATGGCGCCTATGTGGCCTTCACCTGCGCCCTGCTGGCCTGGGGCTGGCAGGAGATGGGGTTCTACACGGGCTTCGTCACCGGCCCCGCCCGGCCGCCCTGCGCCGAGGGCTGCTCCGGCTGGCGCCATCTGGGCCATGCCATCCACGCCAGCCTGTATCACGAGATCGCCATCCTGGCCGGCGCCGGCGCGGTGTTCGCGCTGACCTGGGGTCAGCCCAACCAGATCGGCACCTGGACCTTCGTGGTGCTGTGGTGGATGCACCAGAGCGCCAAGCTCAACGTGCTGTTCGGCGTGCCCAATCTCAGCGAGCAGTTCCTGCCGCCGCATCTCGGCTTCCTGCGCAGCTTCCTGACCAGACGGCCGATGAACCGGCTGTTCCCGGTCTCGGTCACCGTCTCGACCGTGGTGGCGGTGCTGCTGGTGCAGCGCGCCACGGCCGCCGGGGCGAGCGAGTTCCAGGCGGTCGGGGAGACCTTCGTGGCGAGCCTGCTGGTGCTGGCGGTGCTGGAGCACTGGTTCCTGGTGGTGCCGCTGCCGGTCGATGCGCTGTGGAACTGGAGCCTGCGCTCGCGGCCCGACCTTCGCCCCTTCGAGGTCGAGGTGGTGGCCGGCTGCCTGGGCGCGGGCAAGACC
>DAICZL010000575.1 GCA_027311165.1 bacterium | reverse complement strand
CCCTCTGGACTCCCGCCAGGGAGCAGGCGCTCCCTGGACCCGCCGCCGTTTGGTTGGCGGGAAGCGATCGTGGGGTTTCAGTCCACATCCTCGTCCTCGAAATAGCCGTGATCGACGCGCTTGATCTCGATCCTGCGGTGCGGACGCACACCGACATTGAAGCTCACCATGTGCGTCGTCAGGGTCTCTCCGTCCATCAGGATGATCCGCTTGGTCTGCTGGCGCCTGGCATAGGCGACCGCCTCGGCCGAGAAGCCCGATGTCGTAATCAGGATGCCCTTCTGCGCCCCCACGTCGTTCAAGGCTCCCGCGAAGGACCGCACGGCATCCACCCAGACCTTGTTCGACATCTGATAGCGCTTGGCCTGGAGATACAGCAGATCGAGACCGAGACGATCCTCGCGGATGACGCCATCGACGCCGCCATCACTACTCCTTCCGAGCCGCTCGCCGGCATCCTTCTCGGTGCCGCCATACCCCATCGCCCGCGGCAATCCGATGATCAGCTTTTCGAAAAAATCCGGAGGTGCCGCGAGGATCCGTTCCAGACGCGCGCCGCGCAGATCGGCATCCAGCTCCTTGTAGGCACGCTCGATCTGCTCGTCGGGCGTCGCAAGGGCGGCGGAAGCGACATGCCCGAGAACCGGCGCATCGCCGGTCGGCTGGTCTTCGCCGGACGCTTGCGGGACGCAGCGGTCCTTCCAGACGCGGAACTCGGGGAACCGGGAGAGCACGGCGTTATCGAGTCGCTCGGGGGATTCCGCCAGCAGGGACAGGCCTGCTGGCGTGATCTCCACCATTCCGCGCCGCGGCTGAGAGACCAGGCCGGCATTCTTCAGATAGGTCTTGGCCCAATGGGTCCGGCTGGCGACCACCGTCACATGACCGCTCGGCAGCATTTCCGCGCGTTCGGCATCCGTCAGGTGAAACTCCGCAGCCATCGCCGCGATCAGATCCCGGATCTGGCACGGCCCAGTGGCGCAGCGCCGCCGCTGCAGCGGCAGCATCAGCGTCTGATAATCCGGTATCGCCACCCCCATCCCCCGAAAAAGCGAAACGCCGCCGGCTTTCGCCGGCAGCGTTCCAGATTTCCGGGCGGCCGTGAAGCTGGCGGCTACTCCACCACTTCCGGCTCGCGCTCCGTCCCGCCGCCCTCGTCGCCGTCGCCTTCCGGCTTGGGCAGCGCGGGCACGGCCGACTCGATGAACTCGAAATCCAGCGCGCCGTCCTTCATCGTCACCTTCACCGCCCCGCCCTTGACCAGCTTGCCGAACAGCAGCTCCTCGGCCAGCGGCTTCTTGATGAATTCCTGGATCACGCGGGCGAGCGGCCGCGCGCCATAGAGCGGGTCGTAGCCGCGCTCGGCCAGCCATTCCTTCGCCGCCGAGGACAGCTCGATCGTCACGTTGCGGTCGGCCAGCTGGGCCTCCAGCTGCATCACGAATTTCTCGACCACGCGAGCGACGATCTCCGGCGTCAGCGCGGCGAAGGGGATCACCGCATCCAGCCGGTTGCGGAATTCCGGGGTGAACAGCCGCTTCACCGCCTCCTCGTCCTCGCCCACCCGGGTCTCGCGCTCGAAGCCGATCGTGGGCTTGGCCATGTCGGCGGCACCGGCATTGGTGGTCATGATCAGGATCACGTTGCGGAAATCGACCGTCTTGCCGTTGTGATCGGTCAGCTTCCCGTGGTCCATCACCTGCAGCAGGATGTTGAACAGATCCGGATGCGCCTTTTCGATCTCGTCCAGCAGCAGCACCGCGTGCGGATGCTGGTCGATCGCATCGGTCAGCAGCCCGCCCTGGTCGAAGCCCACATAGCCGGGCGGCGCGCCGATCAGGCGGGAGACCGAATGCCGCTCCATATATTCGCTCATGTCGAAGCGGATCAGCTCGATCCCCATGGTGCTGGCCAGCTGGCGCGCCACCTCGGTCTTGCCCACCCCGGTCGGGCCGCTGAACAGATAATTGCCGATCGGCTTCTCGGCCTCCCGCAGCCCGGCGCGGGACAGCTTGATGGCGGCCGAAAGCGCCTCGATCGCCTTGTTCTGGCCGAACACCATCGCCTTCAGATCGCGTTCCAGATTGCGCAGAGTCTCCTTGTCGTCGGCGGAGACCGACTTCGGAGGAATCCGCGCGATCTTGGCCACGATCTCCTCGACATCGCGCAGCGTGACCGTCTTGCGGCGCTTGTGCTCGGGCAGCAGCATCCGGCTCGCGCCCACTTCGTCGATCACGTCGATCGCCTTGTCGGGCAGCTTGCGGTCGTTGATGTATTTGGCGGACAACTCGACCGCGGCGCGGATCGCCTCGTCGGTGTAGCGCACCTTGTGATGTTTCTCGTAATTGGTCTTCAGGCCGCGCAGGATCTTGACGCTGTCTTCGAGCGTCGGCTCGTTCACGTCGATCTTCTGGAAGCGCCGGACCAGCGCCCGGTCCTTCTCGAAATAGTTGCGGAATTCCTTGTAGGTGGTGCTGCCGATGCAGCGCAGCGACCCGGAGGCCAGCGCCGGCTTCAGCAGGTTCGAGGCATCCATCGCCCCCCCGCTGGTCGCCCCGGCCCCGATCACGGTGTGGATCTCGTCGATGAACAGGATCGCGCCCGGCAGCGCCTCGAGCTCGTTCACCACCGCCTTCAGCCGCTCCTCGAAATCACCGCGATAGCGGGTGCCGGCCAGCAGGCTGCCCATGTCGAGCGCGTAGATGGTGGACTTGGCCAGCACCTCCGGCACGTCGCCCTCGACGATGCGCTTGGCCAGGCCCTCGGCGATCGCGGTCTTGCCCACGCCCGGATCACCCACGTAGAGCGGGTTGTTCTTGGTGCGCCGGCACAGGATCTGGATGGTGCGCTCGATCTCCATCTCGCGGCCGATCAGCGGATCGATCTTGCCGGCCAGGGCCTTCTTGTTGAGGTTGACGCAGTAATTGCCCAGCGCGTCCTGGCCGCGCCGGCCGGGCTTTTCCTCGCGCTCGGGCTCGGGCCCGCTCTCCGGCCCCGGCCCGCCCGAGGAGCCCTGCACCGGCCGCTGTGTCGCCCGGCCGGGTGCCTTGGCGATGCCGTGGCTGATGAAATTCACCGCATCCAGCCGGGTCATGTCCTGCAGCTGCAGGAAATGCACGGCATGGCTCTCCCGCTCGCTGAACAGAGCGACCAGCACATTGGCCCCGGTCACCTCGTCGCGGCCGGAGGACTGCACATGGATCGCCGCCCGCTGCACCACCCGCTGGAACCCGGCGGTGGGCTTGGGATCGCCGGGCCGGTCGGTGGACAGGCCGGAGAGGTCCTTGTCCAGGAATTCGGTCAGATCGGCCCGCAGCTTGTCGAGATCGACCCCGCAGGCGCGCAGCACCGTGGCGGCATCGCCGTCATCGGCGAGCGCCAGCAGCAGATGCTCCAGCGTGGCATATTCATGGCGGCGCTCACCGGCGAGCGACAAGGCGCGGTGCAGCGTCTGCTCGAGATTCCGTGACAGCATGGTTCGACGCTCCTGCGCGCTGGCGGCCGCATCCGGGCCGCCGTGATCCCTGGTACTCTGGTCAAGCCTGGCTTCACTCAAGACCCCGATCCCGGTTGCCCGGCCTGGGATCCGCCGTCCCGTCCCGCAAGCCCGCTGCGGCCGGCCCCGTCCAAGGGCTACCCGCTTCCGTGGGGGCTACCCGCTTCCGTGGACCTGCTCGCATCCGGAGGTCCATTCGTCTCCGTGGCCTGGCCGATCGGTGGCCTGGTCAAATCCTGCACCCCGCCTGCCCTCGGGCCGAACCCATCCGCGCCGGGCCATCGCGCCTTCTGCGGTCCGGGTGCCCGACCTCTCTCATCTGGTGCGTCGCAGGTCAGTCTGCATCATCAGTCTTTCTCGATCGTGCATTGCAAAGGGTGCTGGTTCTGGCGGGCGAGGTCCATGACCTGGGTCACCTTGGTCTCCGCCACCTCGTAGGTATAGACCCCGCACACGCCGACTCCGCGCCGATGCACGTGCAGCATGATCCGGGTCGCCTCCTCCCGGGTCTTCTGAAAAAACCGCTCCAGCACATGGACGACGAACTCCATCGGCGTGTAATCGTCGTTCAGCATCAACACTTTGTACATAGCCGGCTTGCGGGTTTTCGGCCGGGCCTTGACCACGACGCCGATCGTCGGTCCCTCGTTGCCGTCTCTTTTGTCGCCGTCGCTCATCGCCTGCCTGTCCTGGCGTCCGCGGGGCAGCCCACGGCCGCCGAATACCGTTCGCCTGACAAGCATATCGGATCGCGCGGCCGAGGGAAAAGCCCGACGATGCGCCGGCACTGTCACGGCTTCGCCACAGGAGGGGGAGGGCTGCCGTCGTGGAGCCGGTGCCACGTGAGCTCCCCTGCTTCACGCGCGCCGGGATCGCCGGCCGGAGCGCCTGGTGTACGGCAGGGCGAAGGTCTCGATACTCCCGCAGGCCACGCTGTGACCTTGATCTCGCGCCAGCCCCAGCGACGTCTCTCAGACGAGGCGCGCCGGACCCGCGACAGGGTGCGGCTCGCGCGTCCGGCAGTCACGGCGCTGCGCACCGGCTGCGGGACGCCCCGGCGCGCGGAGATGCTGGCGGAAAGGCGCTGAGTCGGAGGAGCTCTGCCGGAAGCTACCGCGAGGGCAGCCCGACCCGCCCTCCGACCACCCGCTTGGCCGACACATCCGGCCTCGCGGCCAGATGTGTCGCCATTGCGGCGTCGCGCCGGATCAGACGTGCTTGCCGAACTTCTCGACGGCCAGAGTCACCCGCGCGGTGATCGGCGCGATCACCTGCTCGGCGAGCTTCATCGAGGCGTCGGTCAGCTTGCCGGTCTCGGCCATCGCCTTTTCCATCGAGCTGCGGGCGAGGCTGCTCTGCAGTTCCATCGCATCCTTCAGCGACTTCACCGAGCTCAGCGCCTTGAAGGTATGCAGGGTCTCGTCGAGCGAAGCCTGCGCGGTCGCGGCGACATGCTTGGTGAGGTCCTGCACGCCGGCGGTCCAGATCTGGCTGGACTTCACCAGCGCCTCGACATTGCCCTGGCCGAACGAGACCATCTCTTCGGCCGTCTTCATGGCCTTCTCCATGCCTTCCTTGACCTTCGCCTGGCCCTGCGCCACCTCGGCGGTCGCCGTGTTGAGGCCTTCCTTGACCGCATCCGCACTGCGCTCGAAGCTGCGCTCGGCCGCAATTTCGTTGGTCGTGATGATCTCTGTTGACTTGGTCTTGCCGCTCACGTGTCTTCTCCTTGATTTGGAACCGTTATTGGACCGTTGTGCCGCCACTGCCGTCCCTCACAGCGACCAATGAACCTGCTGCGATGCGAACTTGCTGCGATGCAGCATTCCCGGACCATACGGAGGGGTTGGGATCACGTCAAGAAGGATTTGTGCGGCGCACAATGCTTCCTTTGGTTGCACCCGCCGCGGCCGGGGCGGGGATTCCACCCGAGCGTCGTCATATAAGCCATTCATTCCTATCATCATTCCGTTCAATTGCGTCTGGACAGCCGGCTCCGGCGTCCATAGACTCCGCCCCGAGCCATGCGGAATCGACAGACAAGATGATTGGATCAGCCCAGTCTGGAGGCGTGTCAGCGTCATGCTGTCGCGATATCGCCGCGGCCCTGCTGGCGCTGGCGTTGCTCGCCGGCTCCGGCGCCATGTCTGCGGCGCGCGCACAGATCGGTTCGGACCGCTACAGCTCGATCGTGGTCGATGCCGCGACCGGCTCGGTGCTCTCCGCGGTCAATGCCGACGAACCCCGCTATCCCGCCAGCCTGACCAAGATGATGACCTTGTACATGGTGTTCGAGGCGCTGCGCGATCGCCGGCTGACCCTCGACCAGCCGGTGCCGGTCTCGTTTCACGCCGCCTCGATGCCGCCCTCCAAACTCGGCCTCGCGGTCGGCACCAGGCTCAGCGTCGAGCAGGCGATCCTCGGCCTGGTGACCAAATCGGCCAATGACGCGGCGGCGGCGCTCGGCGAACTGCTCGGCGGGGATGAGGACCGGTTCGCCCAGATGATGACCCTGCGCGCCCGCGCGCTGGGCATGGCGAACAGCAATTTCCGTAACGCCTCCGGCCTGCCGGACCAGGAACAGACCTCCACCGCGCGCGACCTGGCCACGCTGGGGCGGCATCTGGTCCAGGATTTCCCCGTCCAGTATCGCTACTTCAGCGTGCCGAGCTTCGCCTTCCATGGCCGGTTCATCCCCAACCACGACCACATGCTGATCTCCTATCCCGGCGCCGACGGGATCAAGACCGGCTATATCGTCGCCTCCGGCCACAACCTCGTCACCAGCGCACTGCGCGGCAATGTCCGGCTGGTGGGCGTGGTGCTGGGCGCGGCCAGCAACCCCGAGCGCGATGCCCATATGGCGGCACTGCTGGATGCCGGATTCGAGCATATGGACGTGCCGATCGCGCCGCGCCGGGACCTGCCGATCGCGGCACGGCTGCCCACGCTGATGGCCAGCGCCCAGGCCGCCACACTGCCCCTGCCGCCGATCGGTGCCAACCGCGCCGGCCGCTCCCAGCCGCCACGCTGGAGCATCCAGCTGGGCAGCTTCTCGACCGAGGCCGCCGCCCGCACCGCCGCAACCGCGGGCCGTCGCAGCCTCGACTCCGGCGAGGCGCGCGCCGAGCCGGTGGTGATCCGCCACAAGACCACCTGGCGGGCCATGGTCACCGGATTGTCCCTGGCCGAGGCACAAAGCGCCTGCGCGAGCCTGATCCGCCACCGCGCCGCCTGCCTGGTGCTGCGGCCCGACCAGGGTCAGTTCGCCAGCCGCTGATCCGCCGCGCCCAGCCGGCGCAGACCCGGAGAGGGCACAGGCCGCAGCAGTGCGGCACGCAGGGCGCGCAGAAGAACGCCTGACGCGAGGAAGACGGGTCGATGCCCTTGCGCCGGGACAGCCCGTTGCGCATGTTCCGATCCTATGACAGGCGCACCGATCACCGGCACGCCCGCGGAGCATCGGAATGGACGGCGGGTCAGACCCGAGACGCATCAGGATCTATAATCCGGAGGATTTCTCCGGCATGCGCGCGGCCGGACGTCTGGCCGCCGAGACCCTGGACATGATCACCCCCCACGTCGTCCCCGGCGTCTCCACGGGCGCGCTCGACCGGCTGTGCCATGATTTCATCCTGGCCCATGGCGCAGTGCCGGCACCGCTCAACTATCGCGGCTATCCGAAGTCGATCTGCACGTCGATCAACCACGTGGTCTGCCACGGTATCCCCGGGGAGCGGCGGCTGGACGGGGGCGACATCATCAATATCGACGTGACCGTCATCCTCGACGGCTGGTTCGGCGACACATCGCGGATGTATGTCGCAGGAGCGGCCTCCACCCGCGCCCGCATGCTGATGGATGTAACCTTCGAGGCGATGCAGCGCGGCATCGCCGCAGTGCGCCCCGGCGCGCGGCTCGGCGATATCGGCCATGCGATTCAGAGCTTCGTCGAAAGCCACCGGCTGAGCGTGGTGCGCGATTTCTGCGGCCACGGCATCGGCAAGCGCTTCCATGAACCGCCCAACGTGCTGCATTTCGGACGCCCCGGGGAAGGCGCGGAACTGCGGCCAGGCATGTTCTTCACCATCGAGCCGATGGTGAATGCCGGTCGGCCGGAGGTGAAGATCCTCGATGACGGCTGGACCGCGGTGACCCGCGACCGCAGCCTGTCGGCACAGTTCGAACACATGATCGGGGTGACCGAGACAGGGTGCGAGGTGTTCACCCATTCCCCCGCCGGTCGGGACAAGCCGCCCTATACGCTCTGAGCGCCCGGGTGCTCAGAGCGAAACCGCCCCCCGGACCCGCCGCCTCACCGCCGCACCTCCTGGTTACCGTATTTCAGGCACTCGCGCGGCTTTCGCTGCCGGTCACGATGTGGCAACCTATGCGCGCATGCAGAAGCAGGCGCGCACCCGGGCCGGACTGGCCGAAACCCTGGATCTGCTGGACCCCGGCCCGGCAGCGGTGGGGGCCGAGGGGCACCGCGCCCGCATGCGCACCCGCCTGCTGACCGCCGGCCCCGAAGCGCTCGCCGATCACGAATTGCTGGAAATGGTACTGTTCCTCGCCCTGCCCCGGCGCGACACCAAGCCGATCGCCCGCACCCTGATGGGCCGCTTCGGCAGTTTCGCCTCGGCCATCGCCGCCCCCCTGGCCGATCTGCGCGCCACCGAGGGTCTGGGCGAAGCCGGCGCCGCCGCGCTCAAGACGGTGCACGCCGCCGCCCTGCGCCTGGCCCGGGCCGAGGTGATGCACCGGCCGGTGCTCAACAACTGGGACAGGTTGATGGAGTATCTCAACATCGTGCTGGCGCGCGAACGGGTGGAACAGTTCCGCGTGCTGTTCCTCGACAACCGCAACCGCCTGCTCGCCGACGAGGCGCAGGCCCGCGGCACGGTCAACCACACCCCGGTCTATCCGCGCGAGGTGGTGAAGCGGGCGCTGGAACTGCACGCGACCGCGCTGATCGTGGTCCACAACCATCCGAGCGGCGATCCGACGCCCTCGCAGGACGACATCGAGATGACCGCCGAGATCAAGCGGGCGGCGCAGTCACTGTCGATCCTGCTGCACGACCATGTGATCGTGGGCAACGGCAAATGGCTCAGCTTCCGGCGCGAGGGGCTGTTGTGACGCAGCCGCGCGCCGCGCCTGCGGCGTGCGGAAAGGGGGCCGGCCGCTGGCAGAGGGGGCTCGCCCGTGCGGGCATCGCTTCAGGCCCGAACGCTCCCCAGGGGATCCCGCCAGGAACCCGCACCCCCCTGGTCCCGCATGCGCCGGGGGTCACCCTCAGTGCCGAGGGGCGTCGTTCCTGCGGCCGCCAGAGGTTGCGATCGCAACCGGATTTATCGGCTCTGCGGTCCGCTCGCGCTCCGGATCTCTGTCCTGGCGCGCAATTCTAGTGTCCCGATGCCGAAGTTCGCAGGATTGAACTGCGTTCTGAATCGGGAAACTAGCTCTTTGTTTTCAGTGGCCTACTTATCCCCGAAGTTCGCGCTGAAGAACCGCGAATTTCGGGGGCAGGACACTGGAGCAAAATCCGATCAGATGGCATCATCTGACCGGATAAAGTTGATCGGCAAAACAAAGAGCAAGAGAGATCGCCGATCATCTATCAGATCGGCTGGCGCGCTGGCGCGGTTGAAATCACCCTGATGCGATGTTGCTCTACAGCAGCGACTTCAGCGCCGCCTCGATCTCCGCCGGGCTGCCGACGGCGAGGGAACTCGCCTCGGGCTGGATGCGCCGGATCAGGCCGGTCAGCACCTTGCCCGCGCCCAGTTCCATGAAGCTGTCGACGCCCATCGCCGCCATCGCCTGCACGCTTTCGCTCCAGCGCACCGTCCCGGTCACCTGGCGCACCAGCAGGTCGCGGATCGCTGCCGGATCGGTGGCCTTGGCGGCGGTGACATTGGCGATCACCGGCACCTGCGGCGGCGCCAGCACCGCCTCGGCCAGGGCGGCGGCCATCGCCGTGGCGGCCGGAGCCATCAGCGCGCAATGGAACGGCGCCGAGACCGGCAACAGCATCGCCCGCTTTGCGCCACGCGCCTTGGCCAGTTCCACCGCCCGCTCCACCGCGGCGCGATGCCCGGAGATCACCACCTGGCCGCCGCCATTGTCGTTGGCGGGCTCGACCACCTGGTGACCCTCCGGGCCGTCGGCGGCGGCGGCGCAAATCTCCTGCGCCTGGGCCAGATCGACCCCGATCAGCGCCGCCATGGCGCCTTCGCCGGCGGGCACGGCACGCTGCATCGCCTCGCCACGCAGCCGCAGCAGCCTGGCGGCGTCGGCCAGGCTCAGCGCCGAGGCGGCGGCCAGCGCGCTGTATTCCCCGAGCGAATGGCCGGCGACCAGAACCGCCTTGTCGGCCAGCACGAAGCCGCCTTCCCGCTCCATCACCCGCAGCACCGCGAGCGAGAGCGCGAGCAGCGCCGGCTGGGTGTTCGCAGTCAGGGTGAGATCCTCGGCGGGTCCCTCGAACATCAGCTTAGAGAGGCGCTGCCTGAGAACCTCGTCCACCTCCTGGAACACCTCGCGGGCGGGGGCGAAGGCGGCGGCCAGATCACGGCCCATGCCGACGAACTGGCTTCCCTGGCCAGGGAATACGAAGGCGCGAACCGGCATCTGGGAACCCCGCGGGATGGCGGGGGGGCGTAGCTTCGGGGGACGGGCGTGTCAACCGTGCCGGTCCGGGCGCCAGGGCGGCGCATAGGGAAAGCCAGAGGGCTCCGCCCGCCATCCCCCCTTAGGGACTCCCGCTGGGGCCTTGGCCCCAG
>DAICZL010000553.1 GCA_027311165.1 bacterium | reverse complement strand
GCGCGAGGCCCGGCCCGCACGGGCCGCCTCGCACGCGGCGGTGTATAGGGGCGGCAGGGCTTGGGCGTCAATGATCCGTGGCAGCGGAAGGTGAGGCTGCGCCCTCGGCGTGTCGTGTCCAGGTGCCGATGAGCCTGGGCATCGCTGGGGGGCAGCGCCGGGCCTGGGCGCCGAAGGGCGGGCTCTCCCATCCGGGCCGTGGCCTGGTGGGATCCTGCCCAGGTAATTCGAATTTCATGCCGCGATCCGCCAGACCTTGATAGAACCGACGAATGCGATCCCTGCAACGGCTGGCCCCCGTCCTGATCCTGCTGGCCGGCCTGCTGGCGGCCTGGGCGCTGGGCCTGCAGCGGCTGGTCACCTGGGACGCGCTGGCCGCCCACCAGGCGGCGCTGCTGGGCCTGGTCGCGGACCATCCGTTGCTGGCCCCGCTCGCCTATGTCGGCGTCTATGTCCTGATCGTGGCGCTGTCGCTGCCGGGCGGGGTGGTGATGACCGTCTCCGGCGGGCTGCTCTTCGGCACGCTGGCCGGCACGGTGCTGGCCGTGATCGGCGCCGCCGTCGGGGCCAGCCTGCTGTTCCTGGCCGCCCGCCATGCCTTCGCCGAGCCGCTTTCGCGCCGCGCTAGCGGCCTGCTCGCCCGGGTCCGGCCCGGCCTGCAGCGCGACGGGTTCAGCTACCTGCTGGCCTTGCGGCTGATCCCGGTGGTGCCGTTCTGGTTGGTCAATCTCGCCCCCGCTCTGGTCGGCATGCGCTTCGCCCCCTATGCCGCGGCGACGCTGCTCGGCATCCTCCCCGGCACTCTGGTGTTCGCCTCGATCGGTGCCGGCGTGGGCGGGGTGCTGGCAGCCGGCCGCCATCCCGATCTGTCGGTGGTGTTCACGCCCCGGGTGCTGCTGCCGCTGCTCGGCCTGGCGCTGCTCTCGCTCGCCCCGGTGATCTGGCGTCGCGCCACCGCCGGGCGCCGTGCCACAGTGGGCGATGCCTGAATTCGACCTCGCCGTCATCGGCGCCGGCGCCGCCGGCCTGTCGGTCACCGCCGCCGCTTCCCAGCTCGGCCTGCGGGTGGTGCTGATCGAGCGCGGGCGCATGGGCGGGGATTGTCTGAACACCGGCTGCGTGCCCAGCAAGGCGCTGCTGGCCGCCGCCCACGCGGCGATGGCGGCGCGCCGGGCGGGACGGCTGGGGGTGCGTCTGGGCGA
This sequence comes from bacterium, assembly GCA_027311165.1. GTDB lineage: Bacteria > Pseudomonadota > Alphaproteobacteria > Acetobacterales > Acetobacteraceae > DAICZL01. The sequence continues at coordinate 4,481 of DAICZL010000553.1, read as the reverse complement.
GCCGGTGATCGACTGGGACGCGGTGCGCGCCCATGTCCACGGAGCGATCGCGGCGCTGGCGCCGATGGACAGCGCCGAGCGTTTCCGTGGCCTGGGCGCCACCGTGCTGGCGGGCGAGGCACGCTTCACCGGCCCCGACACGCTGTATGTCGAGGGCCGGCGCATCGTCGCCCGCCGCATCGTCATCGCCGCCGGCGGCCGCGCCGCGGTGCCGCCGATCCCGGGCCTCGACCGTGTCCCCTTCCTCACCAATGCGACGCTGTTCGACCTGCCGGCCCCGCCAGCGCATCTGCTGATCCTGGGCGGGGGCGCGATAGGGCTGGAAATGGCGCAGGCCCATGCCGGACTCGGCTGCCGGGTCAGCCTGGTGGAAGCCGGCCGCATCGCCGGGCGCGAGGACCCAGAACTGGCCGAGGGCCTGCGCACGGTGCTGACCGCGCAGGGGATCGATCTGATCGAGGGCGGGGCGGTGGCCGAGGTGCAGCCCGGCCCCGCCCTGGTCCTGGCCGACGGGCGGCGGATCGCGGGCAGCCATCTGCTGGTCGCGGCCGGGCGGGTGCCCAATCTGGAGGGGCTGGGGCTGGAAGCGGGCGGCGTGCGCGCCTCGCCTTCGGGCATCGCCACCGATCGCGGCCTGCGCAGCCTGACCAACCGGCAGGTCTTTGCCGCCGGCGACATCGCCGACCCCGAGGGGATCGGCCCGCGCGCCTTCACCCATGTCGGGCTCTACCACGCCGGCATCATCATCCGCCGGATGCTGTTCCGCCTGCCGGCGCGGATCGACTACGCCGCCCTGCCGCGGGTGATCTACACCGATCCCGAGCTGGCGCAGGTGGGCGAGACCGAGGCCGAGGCGCGGCGCACCCGCCGGGGCGTGGGCGTGCTGGCCTGGCCGTTCGCCGAGAACGACCGGGCGGTGACCGAGGCCGAGACCGAGGGTCTGGTGAAGCTGGTCACCGCGGGCGGCCGGGTGGTGGGCGCCGGCATCCTCGCCCCCCATGCCGGGGAGATGATCGGCCAGTGGACGCTCGCCATCGCGCAGCGCAGCAGGCTGTCGGCGCTGGCCGGGCTGATCGCGCCCTATCCTACCCGGTCGGAGGCCGGCAAGCGCGCCGCCTCCAGCCAATTCGCCGCGCAGCTCTTCGCCCCGCGCACCAGGAGGCTGGTGCGGCTGCTGAAGTTGCTGCCCTGAGCGCCTGGCTGGGCGTGCTGCGGGGGCGGCAATGGTCTTGGCTCCGGGAAGGCATGCTCAATGTCCTCGCCCGCTGCCGATCGGGACCGGCAGGCGACGGCAGGTCCCGATCCGGGGGTGCCGATCCGGGGGTGCCGATCCGGGGTTGCCGATCCGGGGGTGCTGATCCACGATCGGGCCGCTTGGCGGGTCCGGAGCCTCGCGGGTCCGGCCAGGGCCCGTTTCCGCCTGACTTCCGGGCTCGGCGGTCGCCGCTCTGATCGGCCTGACAGTCTCCGGTCTGTCGCAGCGCCGGGGCGCGCCAGCCTCGCCTGATGGCGGGCCCGGCGCTGTCCGGGGCGCGGGCATCGCCATGCGAGCGTGATGGACCCGATCGGATGATCCGCGTTAGGGTTCTGAAATGATGATCGTTTTATCGCCTGCTTCGGCATCGTTTCACGCCGGCCACGGAGCAGCGAGGGAGCGGGAGCAGCGCGGGAGATCCGGGAACCGCAGATGGGGGTAGCGCAGACCAGCGTCGGATCGGTCGTCAGCCGACGCAGCCTGTCGGCCCGGCTGTTATGGTTGACTGTGGGCATCGTGCTGCTGGCGGAGGTGCTGATCTTCCTGCCCAGCCTCGGCCGGGCGCGGGTGGTCTGGCTGACCAACCACGCCATCCAGGCACATATCGCCGCCCTGGCCGCCGCCGCCGCGCCGCACGGGGCGCTGGATCGGAGGGTGGCCGAGGACCTGCTGCGCCTGTCCGGCACCGACATGGTGGAGGTGCAGATGCCGGGCGAGGCGCCGCTGACGCTGGTCGGCCCGGGCAAGGTGACGGCGAATGCCACGGTGGACCTGCGCAGCGAGTCGGCGCTGAACTCGGTGGTGGAGGCGATCAGGGGCATCCTCACCGGATCGGACCGGCGGCTGATGGTGATCTCGCAGAGCGTGCTGCGGCCAGGTGCCCTGGTGCGGATGGTGGTGCCGGAACGGACGCTGATCGCCGATCTGCGCCGCTATGGCCGCCACATCGCCGGCCTGTCGATGATGATCGCCGGCATCACCGGGGCGCTGCTGTATTTGGTGCTGCTGGCGCTGCTGGTCCGGCCGATGCAGCGGATCACCAGCAGCATCGCCGCCTTCCGCGCCGACCCGGAATTCACCGTGCCGCTCGATCCGGCCCGGCTGACGCTGCTGCCCGATGACGAGATCGCGGTGGCCGGGCGGGAACTTGCCGCCATGCAGCGCGAGTTGCGCGGGGCGCTCTGGCGCAATGCCCGGCTGGCCGCGCTCGGCACCACCGTCGCCAAGGTGAGCCATGATCTGCGCGGCATCCTCTCGCCGGCGCTGCTGACCGCGGACCGGTTGGAGAGCCATGCCGACCCGGCCGTGCGCAAGGCCGGCGAGATGGTCGCCTCCGCGGTGCAGCGCGCCACCGAGATCGTCCGCCGGACGCTCGATTTCGCCCGCGAGGGGCCGCCGCCGCTGTCGCCCGGCCGGTTCAACCTGTCGCGCCTGATCGAGGACGCGGCAGATGCCGTCAGCCTGGTCAATCCAGGGTTTGCCGTGGACAACCGGGTGGGCGCGCGGATCGAGGTGGAGGTGGACCGCGACCAGTTCCACCGGGTTCTGTCCAACCTGCTGCGCAACGCCGCCGAGGCGGGGGCCAGCGAGGTGCGGCTGCGCGCGGTCAGGCCCCAGGGCGGCGAGGACGGGCCGCTGGTGCTGGAACTGGCCGATGACGGGCCGGGTCTGCCGGCGGCGGTGCAGGCCAGCCTGTTCCGGCCGTTCACCCAGGGCGGGCGCCCTGGCGGTACCGGGCTCGGCCTCGCGATCGCCCGCGATCTTATGCGCGCCCATGGCGGCGATATCGATCTGGCCGGCACCGGGCCCGACGGCACGCTGTTCCGGCTGACCTTCCTGCCGGCGGGCAGGCTCGTCGGTGCCGGCGCCGCCGAGCGGGTGGTGGCGCGATGAGCGCGGCGATGACCGGCTGGGATCCGGTGCAGTATCTGCGCTTCGATACCGAGCGGCTGCGCCCCGCCCTGGATCTGCTGGCCCGGATCGGGGGGGCGGCGCAGGGCGCGGATCCGGCGCTTGTCGTCGATCTCGGCTGCGGCGCCGGCAATGTCACCGCCCTGCTGTGCCGGCGCTTTCCCACCGCGCATGTGCTCGGGGTCGATGCCTCTCCGGCGATGCTGGAGGCGGCGCGACTAGCGGCGCCGGCAGCCAGCTACACCGCGGCCGATATCGCCGGCTGGGCGCCGCCGGTGCCACCGGAGGTGATCTTCTCCAACGCCGCGCTGCACTGGCTGGCCGATCACGCGCGCCTGCTGCCGCGGCTGCTCGGGCTGCTGGCGCCCGGCGGCTGGCTCGCGGTGCAGATCCCCGCGATGCACGACGCGCCGCTGCGCCGCCTGCAATACGCGGTGGCGGAACAGGGGCCCTGGGCGGCGGCGCTGGATGGCATCGCCTCGGCGCCTCCGATCCTGGCGCCGGAGCAGTACTGGGACCTGCTGCGGCCGGGCTGCGCAACGCTCGATATCTGGGAGACGAGCTACCTGCACGCGCTGTCGGGCCCGGATGCGGTGGCCGAATGGGCTGCCGGGTCCAGTCTGCGGCCGTTCCTGGACCGGCTGGACGCGCCGATGGGGGCCGCGTTCCGGGCCGCCTATGCGGCGGCGCTGCGGCCACATTACCCACCACGGGAAGATGGCACGACGCTGTTGGCATTCCGCCGGCTGTTCCTGGTGGCGCGGCGGGGCTGAGGCCCCGGCGCCGGTGCTGCCAGGGTCCCGCGCGCGCTTTCCGACGAACCTCCCGGGAATCAGCCGCTCGGAATAATGCCTTCTGGACGACGCCCCAACCAGAGCGGGCCAGGCCCCCGGCGTCGGTGCAGAGCCCTGCGGCCTTGCCTCATTTCCGCGGCCCGATCACGAAGCGCAGCTGCATCGGGAAACTGGAAGCCACCGGCACGCCGTCACGGATCGCCGGGTGGAAATGCCAGCGCGCCAGCGCCGCCCGGGCGGCATCGTCGAGCACTGCGTGGCCCGAGCTCGACACGATATCGACCGCGGCCGCGCTGCCATCGGGCGCGACCTGGATATCCAGCACCACGGTGCCCTGCTGGCCGAGCCTGGCCGCTTCGGCCGGATAGGCGGGCGGGTCGTTATGGACCGAGGAATCGGGCCCCGCCGGGATCACGTGCGGGCCGCTCACCAGCCCGGTGCCGGCGAGGTCGCCGAGCCTGATCGCTTCGGGCTGCGCTTCCGGCTGGGCGGGCTTGGCTGCCTCCTCCGCCGGCTTCACC
>DAICZL010000549.1 GCA_027311165.1 bacterium | reverse complement strand
GCACAGGACGAACCGGGGAGGGCGATGCCGCGGCTTCGGCACGCGCCGTCTCGGGTTGGGGGCGGACCGCGCCGGGATGGCTCGCCAGTGGCGGCAGCGTCGGGCCGGCCATCCGTCGCGGCGAGGCCTTGCGCGGGGCCGCCACCGACGTGCCGCCCCGGCGGATCGGCGAGGGCCGCGGTGGCAACACCAGCCGGTGCGCCTTGCCCACCACGGCGTTCTTCGACACACCCAGCCGGCGGCCGATCTCGGCGGTCGACAGACCCTCGGCCCAGAGACCGCGAAGCCGTGCGATCGTTTCTTCGGTCCACTCCATCTCGTGGTCTCCTCGACCAATCAACACAAGATACAGTAGGTCGAAAAGCGAATTCCCCTCAAGCGTGCAAAGCCGCGGTGACCGAGAATCTTGTGGACAACTCGCCCGCGAAGGCGCCGGAGCGCATGGAACGCGAAAGGGGGGGGCTGGCGCCGGCGCCGGAACGGACCCTGGGCCCGCAGACCCCCCTCTCGCCGGGGGGGGCTTCGGGGGGTGCCAAAAGGCCATGGCGGCGGACCCCGCCTGCCATCCCCCCGGTCGCTGCGGATCAGAACAGCAGGCCGCGGCGCAGCATGCCGTGCACGCCCTTTTCGCCGTTCACCGTCTGGGTGACCCGGAAATCCACCGCCAGCGAGCAGAACTGGTAGGCCTGGTCGCGCGTGAGCGTGCTGCGCGCGCAGATCAGATCGATCATCTCCCGCAGCGCCTGCTTCATGGCGAGATCGAGATCCTCGTGCAGCCCCATGGTGATGAAATGCGTGGGCGTCTCGGCGCGGGGAAAGCGCAGGGCCGGTGCCGCCGCCCCGCCGCCCTTGTGCAGGATCAGGGTGAAATGACCGGTCAGGCACATTTCCAGGGCATTGACGCAGACCTCGCCATCGCCCTGCCGGCCATGCCCGTCGCCGGCGGAGAACAGCGCGCCTGCCACGAACACCGGCAGGAACAGCGTGGTCCCGGCGATCAGCTCCTTGTTGTCGAGATTGCCGCCATGCTCGCGCGGCTCCTTGGTCGAGATCGTGCCATAGGCGGGTGGCGGGGCCACGCCCATCACGCCGAAGAACGGCGCGAGCGGCAATTCCGGCCCAAACGGCGGACGGCAGGTGCCGGTCGCGCGGTCCACGGTGATGTGGCTGAGGAAATGATAGGGGAAATCCTCGGGTAGCGTGCCGGCCAGCGGACGGAAGCCGCAGAACCCCCATTCCGCGCCCGGTTCGATCTTCTCGATGCGCACTTCCAGCATGTCGCCGGGCTCGGCCCCCGCCACGGCGACCGGGCCGGTGAGGATATGGGGGCCGAGTCGCGGCGGGGCGGCGGCATGGATCGCCGCCAGCGCCCTCGGGATGGCGAGGCCGGAACCGGCCGGCGGCATCACTTCGGGCCCGCCGGAGACGCAGGACAGCACCACGGTGTCGCCTGAGGCAATGGTCAGCAGCGGAGGAAACGCGGCATCAAAGGCGCCCCAGCGCACGGTCGATGGGGCAGCGTCGAGACGATGGATGGCCATGGACGGGAGATGCTCCGGACGGGATCGATCCGGATACGGTCCTCGAACACCGGCCGGCGTCAAGACCGCGAGGGGCGTTCGCTCCCACACGGCAGGGCGGGAATCACCCGGCAGGGCGGGACGGGCGCCGGGCATGCGGCTGGATGCGCGGCTTTCCTGGCGGCGGCGATCTGCCAACCCGACCCCATGGCCCGGTTCGCACGGAGCAGCCCGAACCGCAGGCGCCAGCGCCCGCCGGCAAAAAGCTCAGCCGCCGGTCACCGCTGCGCCCGAGTCTCGGGACATCAACGCCCCATGAGGGCCGCTCCGTCGCGCACCCAGGGCAAACACCCAGCTTCGGCCCGCACATCGACGGGCCGCCACATACACTCCTGCCAGCCGGAGCCAGAAGTTTGCGACCCCGAGCTTGCCGCAGCGTGGAGCTGGCGGCAGCGAGGAGCTTGCCGGAGCGTGGAACTTGCCGGAGCGTGGCGCCTGACGCTCGGCGACCACGACGCCGTGGGCTTTCGCGTGGTGGTCGCCGTCGCGTCGCTTCCTTCAGCCCTGTCGCGCCGCCGTGCTCTGCGGGTTGGCCGCGCCGGCGGTCTGACCCGGACCGGAGATCGTTCCTGCCGGCCGCTCGGTGCTCGCCTCCATGGAGGCGTCGGTATCGTCCGCCATGTTCTTCTTGAACGACTTGATGCCCTTGGCGAAGTCGCCCATCAGGTTGCTGACCTTGCCGCTGCCGAACAGCAGCAGAACGACCAGCAGAACCACCATCCAGTGCCAGATACTGAAGCTACCCATGTCTCCTCCGTGCGGATCAACGTCCGCCCCTTCACCCGCACGACATGGCGCGCGGCGCGGCCGGTTGCAAGCTGAATCAGTGGCCGGGGGGATCGCCGGTCGGGGTGGCGCGGCGGGCGGCGAAGAAGCTGCGCAGCAGCGCTTGCGACTCGGTTTCGCGCACACCACCGATCACCTCCGGCCGATGGTGGCAGGAACTGGCCTGGAACACCCGCGCGCCATGGTCCACGCCGCCGCCTTTGGGGTCGTAGGCACCGAACACCAGCCGGCGGATGCGAAACAGGCTGATCGCCTGGGCGCACATCGGGCAGGGCTCGAGCGTTACCACCAGATCGCACCCCGCCAGCCGCGCCGTGCCCCGCCGCGACGCCGCCGCCAGCAAGGCCAGCATTTCCGCGTGCGCGCTGGCATCATGGCCGGATTCCACCAGATTGCCGGCACGCGCCAGCACCGCACCCGCCGGGTCCAGCACCACCGCGCCCACCGGCACCTCGCCCCGCGCGCCGGCGGCGCCGGCTTCCTGCAGGGCGATCGTCATGGCCGGGATCATGGTGCCGGGGCAGAGCCGGGCCGGCGGGTGCTGCCCCTGGGGTGCCCGCCCAGGGCCTGGCCGGGGACCCCTGTCGCCGCGGGCGGGGTCCGAGCGGGGGCTGCGCGCGCGCGGTCCCAACAGCTTCCGGGGGCCGGGCTGCTGGCCTTGGCTGGTCTGTCCACCATCCCCCCTCCACCCTCTCCCGCTCGGGCGATCCTTCCCGCCATGGCCGCTGCTTGCACCGGCCGCCGCGGCGGGTCTAGCAACGGGTGATGAGCACCCCGGTCCGCGTCCAGTCGGCCGCCCCCGATACGCCGACCCTTCCGGATCAGCGAGGTCCGAACGCGACCACGCTGCACGTCATCTCGCGGCGAGGGCAAGCTTGACCCAGGTCGAAGCCGGAGGTTCTGGATGAGTCTGTCGCGCAGGATGATCGGCGTCACGCTGGATGCCGAGCCCGCCGGAGGCTATTCGGCCTATCCCTGGTATGCGATGCGCGCCAATTACGCCACGGCGATCGTCGCGGCTGGCGGGCTGGCGGTGGCTCTGCCGCATGTGCCGGACCTGGCCGCGGCGTATCTCGACCGGATCGACGCGCTGGTGGTCACCGGCGGCGCCTTCGATGTCGATCCGGCCTTGTATGGCGAGCCTGACCGCCACGCCACCGTGACCCTGAAGCCGGGCCGCACCGATGCCGAGCTCGCTCTGGTGCGCGGCGCGCTCGATCGCGATCTGCCGGTGCTGGGCATCTGCGGCGGGCAGCAGCTGCTGGCCGTGGCGCTGGGGTGCGCGCTGATCCAGCATATTCCCGATGCGATCGCCGGTGCGCTGGAGCACGAGCAGACCACCCCGCGCCATCTGCCCGGCCACGACATCACGATCGTGCCCGGCACGCTGCTGCACCGGATCGTGGGGGTGGAGCGGATGGCGGTGAACTCGGCGCACCATCAGGCGGTGCGTGGCGCGGCGCCTGGCGCGGTGATCAATGCCCATGCGCCGGACGGGGTGATCGAGGGGGTGGAAAGCCCGCATCACCGGTTCTGCCTGGGGGTGCAGTGGCACCCGGAATTCCTGATCGACCCGGGCGACGGCCGCATCTTCGCAGCCCTTATCGCCGCGGCCGGCGGATGAGCGATACGCCCCCTCGCGGCGAGCGGATCGCCAAATACCTGGCCCGTGCCGGGGTCGCGAGCCGTCGGGATGCCGAAAAACTGCTGGCCGAGGGCCAGGTGCGGCTGAACAACGCGGTGCTGACCCATCCGGCCAGCTTTGTCGGTCCGGGCGATATCGTGCAGGTGGCGGGCAAGGTGGTCGATCCGCCCGAGCGGACCCGGCTGTGGCGCTATCATAAGCCCGAGGGCCTGGTGAGCACCCATCGCGATCCGCAGGACCGGCCGACGGTGTTTCAGAAACTGCCGCCCGGGCTGCCCCGGGTGGTCAGTATCGGCCGGCTGGATCTGAACAGCGAGGGGCTGCTGCTGCTGACCAATGACGGCTCCCTGGCGCGGCAGCTGGAACTGCCCGCGACCGGCTGGCTGCGTCGCTATCGGGTGCGGGTGAACGGCGTGGTCGATCCCGCCCGGCTGGCGGCTCTGGCCGGTGGCGTCACGGTCGAGGGGGTGCGCTACGGGCCGATCGAGGCGGGGCTGGACAGCCGCAAGGGCGAGAATGCCTGGCTGACGGTTGCCCTGCGGGAGGGGCGCAACCGCGAGGTGCGTCGGGTGATGGCGCATCTCGGGCTGCAGGTCAGCCGGCTGATCCGGGTGGCCTATGGACCTTTCCAGTTGGGCAAGCTGCCGCGCGGGGCGGTGGAGGAAGTGCCGGCCAAGGTGCTGCGCGAGCAGATGCCCGGCTGAGGGGGCGGCGCAGGGCTGCTGGCCGCCGGATCGGGGCGGTTGGTCTGGCGGGGGAGCGTGGGTGTTGACCCCCCCGTTTTGCGTGGCTCCCGTGCGGTCGGCGGCCTCTGACCGGGTCCGGCGGACCAGAGTCTGGCGTGTTTTCGCCTGGCGTACTGCCGCCGGCGAGGCGGCTGCGGCGAGGGGCATGGCCGATGCCGGTCCGCCCCGGTCGGCGTGACGCGGCCGGGGGGGCGGCCAGCCGGCGGCGGCCGGGGCACTGGTGTCTGCCCGGTACGCGCCCACCGGCTTGCCGCGGTGCGGATGGCTTGCTAGCCCTGGCGCGGCTGCTATTTAACGCAGCCCGGGCGCTGCGGAGGGATGGCCGAGCGGCTTAAGGCGCACGCTTGGAAAGCGTGTGTGCGTGAAAGCGTACCGTGGGTTCGAATCCCACTCCCTCCGCCAATTCAGTCCCTGAGTGGGCACTGAGTTTACTCCACAATTTCCCGCAACCATCCGAACCAGCCGCGCCATGGATCCCTTGATCCGCACGTCGCAGTCACCAACACCGACGCGCTGAGCGAGCGCGCGAAGATGCTCGCCGCTGGCCGCCGCCTTCACGCCGCCTACGCTCCCCCCGTGCCGTCCCGGCGAACGTGCGGACCATCTGCGGTGTGACCGCCAGGCACCCTGAAGGCTGGAGCCTGGCCTGGGCGCGCTCGGCCTCCGGGTCCGCCACATGCCAGGTAAACTCAGCGATGATGTGCGCGCGCTGGCGCTCGGACCGCCCCTGCCGCCGGTCGAGGACTATGGCGAGGTCAGCTCCAGCCTCTCGCGCCGGTGCGACCGGTCTTCGGGATGGCAGGCGACGAGATCGTCCAGCTGCTCCATCGGCACCGTCATACCTTCACAGGCTGTCGGCCCTTGCCGGGCTTTCACCGAACAGGCGTCGTCATGACACCGCCCGCCCGTGCCGTTGCGGATGGTCGAGGCGCCGCCGCATTTCGCGCCGTGGATCAGGCCGGCGAGCATGGTCGGGCCGCAGATCACGGTGGAGGGGGGCACCGTGTGAGGGAGGGTCTTCGGCAGCGCCTGTAAAGCGCGAGGCTGCCTGCATCGGCCCGACGGCCACGGCCGGGTTGCCCGCGGTGCGTATCGATCCTCCAGACGGGCGATCGGGGAACGCCGTGTCACACCGGCGCGAATCGTCCGTCCTCGCCCAGCAGTTCCAGCACGCCGTTGGCTATGCCGAAATGCGCGCCGTGCAGCAGCAGTTCGCCCGCCCGCACCCGTGCGGCGAGCCAGGGAAACGTCATCAGGTTACCGAGCGACAGCTTCACCACTTCCCGCTCGCAGGCCAGCTGCCGGTCTTCCCCCGCGCCCTCGGCCAGGGCGCGGGCCGGGGCGCCGATCGAGATCCAGTTGGCGAGGAAATCGCCCGCCGTCGCGGGCACGCCGTCCAGCATGGCCCGCACGCCGCCGCACATGGCGTGGCCCATCACCACGACATGCGGCACCTGCAGTACCCGCACCGCGAATTCCAGTGCCGCGCTGGTGCCGTGATAGTTCGTGTCCGGCGCGTAGCCGGGCACCAGGTTGGCGACGTTGCGCACCACGAACAGCTCGCCCGGGGCGGCATCGAAGATCATTGCCGGATCGGCGCGGCTGTCGGCGCAGGCGATCACCAGGGCGTGGGGCGCCTGGCCGGTTCTGGCCAGGCGCTCGAACACCGCCCGCCGTTCCGGCCAGGCGCCGGCACGGAAGCGGCGATAGCCGTCGATCAGACTGTCCATCAGGGCGCAGTGCGCAACGAGGCGAGACCGCGCAGCGCGGTGCCGTCGGCGGCGAAATTCGCGGGGTCGAGCCAGGCCAGAATGGCATCCCGGCAGGCGGGCCAGTCCTCGGCCAGGATGCTGAACCAGGCAGTATCGCGCCGGCGGCCCTTCACCACCAGATGCGCCCGGTGGATCCCCTCGAAGACGAAGCCCAGCCGCTCGGCGGCGCGGCGGGAGGGCGCGTTGAGTGCGTCGCATTTCCACACCAGGCGCCGGTAGCCCAGATCGTCGGCGGCAAGCCGCAGCGGCAGGAACATCGCCTCGGTCGCGGCGCGGGTGCGCTGCATGGCCGGAGCGAACCAGATATGGCCGAGCTCGATCGCGGCGTGGCGCGGCTGGATGTCCATCAGCGTCAGCCAGCCCGAGACCACGCCGGTCACGACCGGACGCACCGCCCAGGCCATCGGGTCGTGGGTGGCCGCGAACTCTCCGACATGGCGGGAAAGCGCTTCGGCCGAGGCGAACGGGCCGTAGCCGAGATAGGTCCAGCTGGCGTCATGCCCCTGGGCGGTCCGCCACAGATCGGCGGCGTGGCGGGGGTGGAGCGGTTCCAGCACCACGTGGCGGCCGCGCAGGGGCACCCGGGCGGGCAGTGGTCGCGGGGTGGCATCGATGATCGGTCCGACGGGCGGGTTCATGCGGGCACCATAGGTGACGGAATCCCGATCTTCCATTAGGTTGGTGGGGGCTTTTCACTGCCACTCACGGGAGGTTTCCATGTCGCGTCTCGCCTTCGCCACCGCCGTGCTCGCGGTCGGGCTGCTGTCTGGCGCCGCAAGGGCGCAGATGGTCGATTTCCATGCCCTGATGACCTCAACCGCCGAGGTGCCGCCCAAGCAGAGCAAGGGCAGCGGTGAGGTCCTGGCCAGCCTGGACACGAAGACCAAGACGCTGACCTATACGATCACCTACCAGGATCTGACCGGTCCGGCGACCGCCGCGCATTTCCACGGCCCGGCCAAAGCCGGCGCCAATGCCGGGGTGATGGTGCCGATCAGCGGTGATCTGGCCAACCCGATCCACGGCACCGCCACCCTGACCGCCGAGCAGGTCACCGCGCTGAAGACCGGTATGGTGTATGTCAACGTGCACACCAAGGCGAATGCCGGCGGCGAGATCCGCGGACAGCTGATGATGGTGAAGTGATCCCGACCGCCCGGAGTGCCGGCACTGCGGGCGGTTGAGAGTCTGGGTCGATCGATACGCGCCATGACAAAATAAGGCCGAGGGCTCTGCCCTTGGAACCCGCCAGGGAGCAGCGCTCCCTGGACCTGCATTCGGTGCGGATACCCCGCAACGAAAGGGGTCCAGGGGCGTCGCCCCTGGTTGCCTAACTCCGCGCCCGCGTCTCCGCCAGCCCCCAGCCCAGCAGCAGGAACGAGAAGCCGCTGAGCTCGATCGCGGTGAAGCTGCTGGTCGAGGCGACCGGCCAGAGCTGCATCAGGGCCGAGACGAACAGCCCGACCCGCAGCGGATCAGGCCGCCGTCGCAGACCGCGTGCCAGCGTCATCAGCCAGACCAGCACCAGGGCGCAGAACAGCGCGAGCCCCGGCAGGCCGGAATCGGTCACCGCCTGGAGGTAGAAATTATGCGGGTGGATGGTGCAGATCACCGCACCGCCGCCGTCGCTGCCCGGCAACCAGCCCTGGAAATAGCGCGGGTCGGCGCAGCCCGAGCGGAACCCGTCGAAGCCGCGCCCGGTCCAGGGATGGGCGCGCGCGATCGCCAGCGCCCGGGCAGCGATCTCGCCGTAATGGCTGTCGGTGAAGCTGCCCATCTGGGTCGCGAATTTCTCCACCAGACGGTGATAGGTGGGCGGCGAGATCACGATGGTCGCACCCAGCAAGGCCACCCCCGCGAGCCCGCCGCCCAGCACGATGTCGCGCAGCCGGGGCAGCAGCAGCCCGGCGATGGCGAAGCCGAACCCGGTCAGCAGCAGCGGCATGCGCTGGCCGATCAGCACCATGGTGAAGATGCCGCCCAGCACCAGCGCGGCACTCGCCAGCCGGGCCGCCAGATCCGGCCGGTCGCGCAGCCGGGCCACCGGCGGCAGCAGCACCGGGGGCAGCAGGCGCGACAGCGGGGCCGCCGCGCGCGGCTTGTCGAACGGCCCGGTCAGTTCGCCGTCGATGCCGCGGCCATGACCGTACAGATTATGGCCGGTGGCGAATTGCAGCAGCGACTGCGCGGCGATATAGGCCGCCGTCACCGCCAGCACCCGGCCCAGCAGTCTCCGGGAACGCGCAGCGCGCAGCACCACGTGATCGAGCGCGGCGACGAACAGCAGGAAGCGCAGCGTTGCCAGCGCCTGCACCAGCGATGCGCCGCCCTCGCCGATGCCGGGCAGCGAGCAGACCACCAGCCAGACCCACCAGGCGAGACCGATGCCGATCCAGGGCGTGCGCAGCCAGGCCCAGTCCCGCGCCGCGGCGCTGCGGCCGAGCAGCGCGAGGCCGATCGCCGCGATCAGCCCGTCCGCCACCCCGCGCCCGTGCATCAGGAACAGCGGCAGGACCAGGGTGGCGACCAGCGCCGCGCGGTCGAGCCGGCAGGCGAGCGTGGCGGAGCCGGCGCCGGGTTTCGCCGCGACGTCATCGCCGGGGGGGATCATCGTGTCAGACGCTCCAGGAAATCGCGCCACTGCGCCAGCACCGGCGCCTCGGCGAAGCATGTTTCGAACCGCTCCCGGCCGGCGGCGGCCAGCGCCCGGGCGCGCGAGGGCTCTTCCAGCAGGGCCGCGATCGCATCGGCCAGGGCGGCGGGGTCCTCGGGGGGCACCAGCAGGCCGGTGCGGTCCTGCGCGATCAGTTCCCGCGGTCCGGAAGCGGCGATGGCCACCACCGGGCAGCCGGCCGAGAACGCCTCCAGCACCATGTTGCCCAGCGGCTCGATGCGCGAGGAGCAGACGAAGACATCCGCCGCCCGCAGCAGCGCCCCCGCGTCCTGCCGCCAGCCCAGGAAATGCACCCGCCCGGCCACGCCCTCGCGCCGGGCCAGGGCCTCCAGCGCCGCCCGTTCCGGTCCTTCCCCGCCGATCGCGAGGATCGCCTGGGGCAGCCGGGGCAGGGCGCGGATCAGCAGGTCGAAACCCTTGTCGGTATGCAACCGGCCGAGCCCGAGCAGCAATGGCCGGCCGGGCGGCAGGTCGGTGGCGGGCGCGGCGGCGGCGAGGTCGGCCACGAAATTGGGCAGGAAATGGCTGCGCGCCTCCGGCCAGCCCATGCGCCGCAGCCAGGCGACGATGCCGTTCGTGTTGCCGACCAGGTGCTGGCAGCGCCGGTAATATTTGAGGTCGTAATAGCCGCCCAGCCGGCCCACCAGGGTCCAGTCCCCGCGCGGGGTGAGCGAGGCCGCGCGGTTCATCCAGGCCATCGTCAGATCGGGGCGGAAATCGCGCAGCAGCGCCGCGAGCCGCGGACGGGTGCGCAGGTCGAGCCGGCCGCCGAAGGCCAGTTCCGCCGTATCGAGCCCCGCCGCGCGCAGGGGCGCGGCGCGGGCCTGATCGGCACGGATCACCGCCAGCACGCTGTCACCCGCCCGGTGCTGGGCGGCGCAGAGCCGCTCGAAGAACAGTTCGGCGCCGCCGACCCGCGCCCCGGCCATGACATGAGCGATCCTCACGGGCCAACCCTATCGGGCCGGCTCCCGGGGGCGGGCGCATCGTCCCCGCCGAGCCGGCGCCAGGTCCCGTCGGCGGGGGCCTCGCCCCGCGCGGCGGCGGCGAGCGCGGCCACCAGCCGGTCGGCGACGGGCTGGCGGTAATGCAGCCCGTCCCAGTAGTTCTCGTCGTTGAGGGTGATCGGCCCGCGGATCATGAAGTCGAGCGCGATCGTCCCCGCACTCGCCGCTGCCAGCGTGCCCACCCGGCGCTTGCACTCGGCCCATTCGCCGTCGATCGGGCTGCCCGGCACGGGCAGCAGCGCCCGGTTATAGGGCACGAAGAACAGGATCCTGGTCGTCTGCGGGGCGAAGGCGGCGAGCTGTCCGGCGAGCAGCTCGAGTGCGGGAAACCGCCAGCCCGCCGGCGGGCCGGAGCGCGCACCCTGCATGAAGGCCACGCCCTCGCCGCGCAGATGCGCCGCCGCCCGCACGGCGTCATAGGTCGCATCGGGCGGGACGAAGCTCGTGTAGCCGTCGCTGCCATAGACCTGCGGCTTGAGGTGGAAGAACTCGGCGAAGGCCTGGCCGGCCTTCTCGACCGTGTCGAGATTGAACAGATGCCGGTAGTCCCCCCAGCGGCCGGTCGCGGGATCGTCGTAGAGCCATTCCGGGAAGTCGCGGAAAGTGTATTTCTCCAGCGCGGGGCCGGTCGCGCACCAGGCGACGTCGAGGCCGACCAGCACTGCGCGGGCCTGCGGATGGAAGCGGGCGAACACCGCCATCAGCCGCAATTGCTCATAGGCGGTGGCGGCGTTCATCGCCAGGTTGGCGAAGCGCGCGCCGAATGCGCGATCGAGCAGCGCCGGGCGCAGCAGGCGGCTGGTCGAGGTGCCGAACACCGCGGCGTCGAAGCGCTGGTCGCGGGCGAGGGCGGGGAAGGCGTAGCGGGCATTGCCGTCGACCGGCCAGCGGGTGAGCGGCAGCGACAGCGGCAGCGTGGCATAGGGATCGACCAGCGCCACGAAGCCGAACACGAGACCGGCCGCGCCGAGTGCGGTGGCCAGCAGGATGACGAAGAACCGCCGCCAGGCGGGGCTGTCGGGCGGTGTGGGTGCGGGATGGCCAGGGCTGCGCCCCCGTGCCGCTCCGGGATCCGGTGGGGCCCCGGCCCCCTTTCGCTGGGCGGTGCCCCCCTGGGATTGCGGATCCGGGGGGCGCCCGCTCCCTGGCGGGTCCCATCGGGCCATGGCGGACCAGCCCTCGCCCTGCACTATGTCAGTTCCCAAGGCCGGGTCAGTTCCCAAGGCCGGGTCAGCCCCCAAGGCCGG
>DAICZL010000538.1 GCA_027311165.1 bacterium | reverse complement strand
GCCTTGCCTGCCCCTTTCCCCCGCCGCATCCTCCCGCCCAGCAACCCGCCAAGGACATCCCATGCCAACGCCAGTCGAAGCGGTGATCGCCGCGGCCCGGCCCTTTCTGGGCGAGCGCATCACCACCAACGCGGCCCTGCGCGAACAGCATTCCCATGGCGAGGACACCCAGCCGCCGCACCTGCCGGACGCGGTCGCCTACGTGGAGACTTCCGAGGAAACCGCCTCCCTGCTCGGTCTGTGCAACGCCCAGGGCGTGCCGGTCACTGCCTTCGGCGCAGGCACCTCGCTCGAAGGCCACGTGACCCCGGTGCGCGGCGGGCTCTCGCTCGATCTCTCGCGCATGGTGCGGGTGATCGAGGTGAACCAGGCCGACATGGATTGCCGGATCGAGGCCGGGGTCACGCGCCAGCGCCTGAATGCGCATCTGCGCGACCAGGGCCTGTTCTTCCCGGTCGATCCCGGCAGCGAGAGTACCATCGGCGGCATGTGCGCGACCCGCGCCTCGGGCACCAACGCGGTGCGCTACGGCACGATCCGCGAGAACGTGCTGGGGCTGACCGTGGCGCTGGCCGACGGGCGGCTGATCCGCACCGGCGGGCGGGTGCGCAAATCCGCCACCGGCTATGATCTGACGCGGCTGTTCATCGGCTCGGAGGGCACGCTGGGCGTGATCACCGAAATCCAGCTGCGCCTGCACGGCATCCCGGAAGCCGCCTCGGCGGCGGTGTGTCAGTTCGACACGCTGAAGGACGCGGTGGAGACGGTGATCGCCATCCTGCAGGCGGGCATCGAGGTGGCGCGGATCGAATTGCTGGACGAGGTGCAGCTGGCCGCCTGCATCGCCTATTCCCGGCTGCAGGGCCTGGACGCGGTGCCGACCCTGTTCCTGGAATTCCACGGCACCGAGGCCGCGGTCGCCGAACAGGCGCGCCTCGCAGAGGAGATCGCCGCGGGCTTCGCCGCGCGCGGCTTCCGCTGGACAACGGATGCCTCCGAGCGGGGCAGGCTGTGGCAGGCCCGCCATGACGCCTACTGGGCGGTGCTGGCGACGCGGCCGGGCTGGAAGGGGCTCACCACCGATGTCGTGGTGCCGATCTCGCGCCTCGACGAGGCACTGCTGGGCGCCAAGGCAGATATCGAGGAATCCGGTCTGCTCGCCCCCATCGTCGGGCATGTCGGTGACGGCAATTTCCACTGCCTGATCATGGTGCCGCCGGAGCCGGACGGGCTGGCCCGGGCCTGGGCGCTGGACCGGCGGATCGTCGGCCGCGCGCTCGCGCTGGGCGGATCCTGCAGCGGCGAGCACGGGGTGGGGATCGGCAAGCGGGAATTCCTGGAGATCGAGCACGGGGTGGAGGCGCTGGCGGTGATGCGCGCGATCAAGACGGCGCTCGATCCGCGGGGGATCCTCAATCCGGGGAAGATCTTCCTGAACTGACAAAGGCGAGGCCAGGGGGCTCCGCCCTTTGGGGCCCCGCCGGGGGGCTCGGCCCCGGAGCTTTCCTGCGGCCCCCCGACCCTACCTGCAGGGGGGGCAGCTGGCAGCGAAGGCGGGTCCGGGACAGTCCCTGGCCGTGCCTGGAACGACATCCGATCAGATGGGATCATCTGATCGGAAAAAATTGCTCTGGAAAACACAGCGCAGAAGCGATGGCCGGTCGTCTGTCGGATCGGCTGGCGATTTCGTGTCCCGATTCCGAAATTCGCAGTATTGATATGTGGTCGGAATCGGGACACCCGCTCTTTGTTTTCAGTGGCCTGCTGATCCCCGAACTTCGCGGTGAGGAACCGCGAACTTCGAGGGCAGGACACTAGGCCGGCTCCAGATCCACGCTCACCGCCAGCGTATGCTTGCCCCCGCCAAGGATCACCCCGCGCACCGGGCTCACATCGCCGAAATCCCGTCCCCAGCCCAGCACCACATGCTCGTCGCGGACCACCAGGCTGTTGGTCGGATCGAGGTCGATCCAGCCCAGCCCGGAGCCGAGCCAGGCCCCGACCCAGGCATGGGACTGGTCCGAGCCACGCCGCCGGGTCTGGCCGGGCGGCGGGCGGGTGCGGATATAGCCGGAGGTGTAGCGCGCCGGCAGGCCGATCGCGCGCAGCCCGGCGATCATCAGATGGGAGAAGTCCTGGCACACCCCGGCGCGCTGCTCCAGCACCCGGGTGACCGGGGTGGAGACCGTGGTCACCCCGGCGCGGAAGGCGAATTCCGAGCCGATCCGCGCGTTCAGATCGAGCAACCCGGCCAGCACGCTGCGGCCGGGCGGGAAGGACTGCGCGGCATAGACGCCCGCTGCCGGTTCGGCCGGGGCCATCGCGCTGTCGAAGGTGAACTCCGCCGCCTGCCAGGCGCCGGCCTCGCCGCGGCTGGCCTCGGCCACCACCGCTTCCCAGGGAGGGGTCGCCGC
>DAICZL010000537.1 GCA_027311165.1 bacterium | reverse complement strand
AACCCCGCGATCGACAGGGCGATCATCTTGCCGGTGGGATCGGCGATCAGGGTGGATACGGCGATGCCGCCGCCGGCGATCAGGGCGGCCAGCGCGAAATGCTCCTTCCGCTCGACCAGCCGGTCCGAACGCCGTCCCCAGTACACCATGCCGACCACCCCGATGATATAGGGAATGGCGGTGATGAAGCCGGTCTGGGCGTTGCTCATGCCGAAGCCCTTGACGATCTGCGGCAGGAAGAAGCTCAGCCCGTAATTGGCCGCGACCACGCCGAAATAGACATAGGACAGCAGCAGCACGCGGGTGTTGCCCAGCGCCTCCATCACGCTGAAATGCTTGGCCGTGGTGCGCTGGAGATGTTCGGCGTCGAGCCGCGCGACCAGCCAGTCGCGCTCGTCATCGGCGAGCCAGGACGCATCGCGCGGCCGGTCGGTCAGGTAGAACAGCACCACCACCGAGAGCAGCACCGCCGGGGTGGCTTCCATGATGAACAGCCACTGCCAGCCCTGCAGCCCGCCCAGGCCGTCGAGGCCGAGCAGCAGCCCCGAGACCGGTGCGCCGATCACCGAGGAGAGCGGGATCGCCGCCATGAAATAGCCGATGATCCGCGCCCGGTAGACGCTCGGGAACCAGATCGTCAGGTAGAAGATGATGCCTGGGAAGAACCCCGCCTCGGCGATGCCGAGCAGCACGCGGATGCCGAAGAAAGTATGCTCCACCGACAGCCCGGTCGCCGCGGCGATCTGCGGGATGAAGGCCATCAGCCCCGACAGCAGCCCCCAGCTGAACATGATGCGCGCGATCCAGCGGCGCGCGCCGAAGCGGTCGAGCAGCAGGTTGGACGGCACCTCGAAGAAGAAATACGCGATGAAGAAGATGCCCGCGCCCAGCCCATAGACGGTGGCGGTAAAGCCCAGCTGCTGGTTCATCTGCAGCGCGGCGAAGCTGACATTCACCCGGTCCAGATAAGCAACGAAGTAGCACAGGATCAGGAACGGTACCAGCCGGCGCGTCACGCGCGCGATCGTTCGGACTTCCAGCGCGGACATGCCCAACGTGTCTCCCCCGGGATCGGCCGCTGTGGCGCGGCGCTTCGATGGCTTCCCCGCCCGGGATCGGGCGGCTGCGCCAGCATCATTGCCGCCCGGCCGATTGCAAGCCCAAATCGGCGCACGCCAGCTGGTGGCCGGCGCGGGATGGCAAGGCCCCGGCGAGGGACGCCAGGCCCCGGACAGGAGAACGAGGCCCGGGACAGGCAAAGCGGAGCTGCGGGGGCCGGAGCGGGGTGAGGCGGGTACCGTCCCCGTTCGCACCTTCCCAGGCTTCCCCTTTGGCTCTTGCCGTGGCTTCCCCTTGGGCCGCGCCCCTTGGGCCGTCCCTTGGCCCCCGCCGGGAAGCTCGCACGCCGAGCCCCCCGGCCAGTAGCATGTCAGGCATGGCCGACCGGCTGGGTGGCGTCCTCGCCAGTCACCCGGATCACCGCGGCGAACAAGCGAAGCGCATCCGGGCCGCCGCAATCGGCAAGCCGCCCAGCTTCGATTTCCGTGGCCAGGATTTCGGCCTGGCCGGCCAGGGTCCGGGCAGCGCGCTTGAGCGCTTCCCGCGACAAGGTGAGCTGCAGATCCTCCGACAGCACGTTCCAGTCAGTCAGCATGGCGAGATGTCCATCTGGCCATTCTGGCGTTGCGCGGCGTCGCTGTAATCTCGGTATTGCGCCCGAAGGCAGAATGCCCGATCGGGATTAACGAGTCC
>DAICZL010000528.1 GCA_027311165.1 bacterium | reverse complement strand
GCGCCCTGGCGCCGCACCCGGGCGCCCGCTCCCGCCGCGCGTGCGCCGCTACCCGCGCTCGTCGGAATTGACCCCGAGCTGCTTGAGCTTGCGGTGCAGCGCGCTGCGCTCCATCCCCACGAACCCGGCGGTGCGGCTGATATTGCCGCCGAAGCGCAGCAGCTGCGCCTGCAGATACTGCGTCTCGAACAGATCCCGCGCCTCGCGCAGCGGCAGGGCCATGATATCGGCGGACGGATCGATGGTCAGCACCGCGGGTGCGGTGCGGCCCACCTCGGGCGGCAGCATCTCGGCACGGATCGGATCGCCCGCCCCGCCCGGGGCCATGATCAGCAGCCAGTCCATCAGGTTGCGCAGCTGGCGCACATTGCCGGGCCAGTCATAGGCCTGCAGCGCCGCCATCGCGTCCGCCGAGAGCTCCCGCCCGGCGATCCCGGACAGCTCGGCCGAGCGGGCCAGGAAATGCGCCGCCAGCACGGGGATGTCCTCGCGCCGCTCCTTCAGGCTCGGCACCCGCAGCGGCACCACCGCCAGGCGGTAGAACAGATCCTCGCGGAAGCGGCCGACCGAGATCTCGTGCTGAAGATCGCGATTGGACGTGGCGATCACCCGCACATCCACCTTCACCCGGGCGCTGCCGCCCAGCCGCTCGAAGGCCTGGTCCTGCAGCACCCGCACGATCTTGCCCTGGGTCTCGAGCGGCATGTCGGAGACCTCGTCGAGCAGCAGCGTGCCGGTATGGGCGCGCTCCAGCAGACCGGCGCGACGGGGATGCGCCGCGGGATCGGCGCCGGCCTCCACCCCGAACAGCTCCTCCTCGAAACGGGCCGGATTGAGCGTCGCGCAGTTCAGCACCGCGAAGGGACCCTCGGCGCGGCGCGAGCGGGTGTGGATCGACCGCGCCGCCACCTCCTTGCCCGATCCGGCGGGGCCGCTGATCAGCACCCGCGATCCGGTCGGCGCCACCCGCTCCACCGCCGCGCGCAGCGCGGCGATCGCGGCACTCTCGCCGGTCAGCCCGGCCTCGGGCCCGGCGCGCAGGCGCAGTTCCTGGTTCTCGGCCGCGAGCTTCGCCGCCTCCAGCGCGCGGCGCACCACCAGCAGCAGGCGGTCGGACTGGAACGGCTTTTCGATGAAGTCGTAAGCGCCCTGCTGGATCGCCGCGACCGCGGTCTCGATCGTGCCGTGGCCGGAGATCATCACCACCGGCACATGCGGCTCCTCGCTGTGCAGCGCCCGCAGGATGCCGAGCCCGTCGAGTCTCGACCCCTGCAGCCACACATCCAGGATCACCAGCGCCGGGCGGCGGGCACGGAACACCGCGATCGCCGCATCGGAATCGCCCGCCTGGCGGGTCTCGTAGCCCTCGTCACGCAGGATCGCGTCGATCAGCATGCGGATGTCGGGCTCGTCATCGACGACCAGGATCTCAGAGAGCATCTGTCAGCCTCGCCGGCAGGATCAGGGTCACCACGGCTCCGGGACCATCGCCGCGGTCATCGAGCGCGACCGAACCGCCATGGTCCTCCATGATCTTCTTGACGATCGCGAGACCGAGCCCGGTGCCCTTGGGCTTGTGGGTCACATAGGGCTCGGTCAGGCGCTGGCGGTCCTGCTGGGGCAGGCCGACGCCGTTATCGGCGACGCTGATCTGCACGTCCCGCGCCCCGGCGCGCACCGCGATCCAGACCTCCTTCCCCTCCGTCCGCCCCGCCACCGCATCGGTCGCGGTCTGCAGCAGGTTGGTCAATGCCTGGCCGAGCAGGCGCGGATCGCAGGCCAGCACCGGACCACGGTCGGGGATATCGGTGTGCCAGGCGATCTCGGGATGGGCGGTGCGCTGCAGCACCAGCGCCTCGCGCGCGACGCGGCCGATATCGGCGGGGCGGATCACCGGCTGGGGCATCCGCGCGAAGGCCGAGAATTCGTCCACCATCCGCCCGATATCGCCGACATGGCGGACGATGGTGTCGGCGCACTGGATGAACGTGTCGGGATCGGAGGTGATCTCCTTGCTGAAGCGCTTCTTCAGCCGCTCGGCCGAAAGCTGGATCGGCGTCAGCGGGTTCTTGATCTCATGGGCGATGCGCCGCGCGACATCGGCCCAGGCGGCCTTGCGCTGGGCGGCTTCCAGCTCGGTGATGTCATCGAAGGTCACCACGAAGCCGCCGACCGGCTTGCCATCCACCCGCCCGCCCTTGAGATCGGCACCGATGCGCACGAGCAGGGTGCGCCGCCGGCTGGGCGGGCCGATCTCGACCTCCGCTGTGTGCGCGCGCTCGGGCGCGGCGGCGGCGGCAGCGGCGAGCGCGGCGAACTCGGGCACCGCGTCGGCCAGCGGGCGCCCGATGGCGCCCATCAGGTCCTCGCCGA
>DAICZL010000320.1 GCA_027311165.1 bacterium | reverse complement strand
GGACGCGAGCCCTGCCTGAGAAGCGGGGGCTCAGAAGCGGGGGCTCAGAAGCGGGGGCTCGCCGGGGCACCCTTCCCGCAGAGGCGGTCCGAGCGCGACCGACCCGCCCCCGAACGGACGCCCTCCGAACGCAAGGTCTTCCCCCGGGACGCCTCCGGCTGCCGCGCCCCCGATCGAAACGCCCCCGATCGGGACGCCCCTGGGGGCCCGCAAGCCCCGTGTCCGGGTCTCGGGCTTCAGGATTCCAGCAGGCCGCCGGGGCGGTTGCCGATCATCGCCAGCAATTCGCGCCGTGTGGTGGCATCCTCGCGGAACGCCCCCAGCATGCGGCTGGTCACCATCAGCGCGCCTGGCTTGTGCACGCCTCGGGTGGACATGCACTGATGCGCTGCCTCGATCACGACCGCTACGCCGCGCGGGCTCAGCACCTGGTCGATCGTGTTGGCGATCTGCGCGGTCAGTTTTTCCTGGATCTGCAGGCGCTTGGCATAGGCATCGACCAGCCTGGCGAGCTTGCTGATGCCGACCACCCGGCTGCGCGGCAGGTAGGCGACATGGGCCCGGCCGATGATCGGCACCATGTGGTGCTCGCAATAGCTTTCCAGACGGATGTCGCGCAGCAGCACGATCTCGTCGTAGCCTTCGGTCTCCTCGAAAGTACGCTCGAGCAGCGCGATCGGATCGATCGCGTAGCCGGCGAACAATTCGCGGTAAGACCGCACGACGCGGGCCGGAGTGTCGCGCAGGCCCTCGCGCGCCGGGTCCTCGCCGGCCCAGCGCAGCAGCACGCGCACCGCCTCCTCGGCCTCCTCGCGGCTCGGGCGGGGCGTGTCGGCGGTCACGCCCGAATCCAGGCGGGAAGGCGGTATCAGCAGGTTCAAGGCGCTGGTCCTAATCTCGAGATCCGGGCCTGTCATCCCCGGCATTCGGCATATGGGCGCAACCGGGGCGGGCGCAACCCGGGCGGGCCGTCAGTGCACCCTGCCGTCCTGGTGGGGGCTGTCGAGGCTGAAGGCGGGGATGGCGACGTCGAAATTCTCGCCCGAGGCCGGCACCACCATGTGATAGGCGCCGACCATGAAGCCCGAGGGCGTGTCGAGCGGCGTGCCGGAGGTGTATTCGAACGCCTCCCCCGGCTCCAGCAACGGCTGCTCTCCCACCACGCAGGCGCCGTGCACGTGCTGGGTGCGCCCGCGCGCATCGGTGATCTGCCAGGTGCGCCGCAGCAGGCGCACCGGCTCGCTGCCGTGATTCTCGATCTTCACCCGATAGGCCCAGACATAATGGCCATCTTCCGGCTGCGACTGGTCCTCCAGATAGAAGGACCGGACGCTGACCCGGACGCCGCGGGTGGTGGTGGAATAGTCCTCGGCCATGGGTTTCCCGGCCATTGCGGATTTCGCCTCCCGATTCAACGCAATGCGGCGGCACTTGTCCAGACCGGGCGCGCAGCTTCCGGGTTCCTCATCAGACGGCGGCGAGCCCCCGTGCCAGGTCGGCCTCTAGATCGCGCGGATCCTCGAGCCCGACCGACAGGCGCACCACCCCGTCGGTGATGCCCAGCCGGGCACGCTCGGCCTCGCCGATGCGCAGATGGGTCGTGGTCGCCGGATGGGTGACCAGCGAGCGGGAATCGCCCAGGTTGTTGGATACGGCGATCAGCCCGAGCGCGTTCATCGCCCGGAACGCCGCCGGCTTGCCGCCGGCGAGTTCGAAAGTGACCAGCGTGCCGCCGGCCAGCATCTGCGCCATGGCCAGGCCATGCTGCGGGTGATCGGCGCGGGACGGATACCAGACCCGCGCCACCGCGGGCTGCGCGGCCAGGAAATCGGCCAGCAGCGCGGCGTTGCGGCAGGCGGCCTCGACCCGCAGCGCCAGCGTCTCCATCCCCTTCAGCAGCAGCCAGGCGCTGAACGGGGACAGCGCGGGGCCGGTGTTGCGGATGAAGGGCTGCAGCGTCTCCTCCACCCATTTCGCCCGGCCCAGCACCGCGCCCCCCAGCACCCTGCCCTGGCCGTCGATATGCTTGGTGCAGGAATACACGACGACATCGGCGCCGAATTCCAGCGGCTTCTGCAGCAGCGGCGTGGCGAACACGTTGTCCACCACCACGATCGCCCCGGCCTGGTGCGCCAGATCGGCGACCGCGCGCAGATCGACGATCTCCAGCATCGGGTTGGACGGGGTCTCCAGCAGCACCAACGCGGCCGGGCGGGACAGCGCCTCGCGCCACTGGCCAAGGTCGGCGCCATCGACGAATTCGGTCTGGATGCCGTAGCGCGGCAGCAGGGTGGAGACGATCCAGTGGCAGGAGCCGAACAGCGCCCGCGCCGCCACCACCCGGTCGCCGGCCTTGAGATGGCACAGCAGCGCGGCATGCACGGCAGCCATGCCGGTGGCAGTGACGCGGCAGGCCTCGGCCCCCTCGATCAGCGCCAGGCGCTGCTCCAGCATGGTGGTGTTGGGATTGCCGAAACGGGAATACTGGTAGTGGCGGACGCTGCCGGCGAAGGTCGCCTCGGCCTGCTCGGCGCTGTCATAGACGAAGCCCGAAGTCAGAAAAATGGCCTCGGAGGTCTCGGAAAATCCGCTACGCTCGGTGCCGCCATGCACCAGCAGGCTGGCAGGGCGCAGCTGGTCCGGGCGTGTGCGTGCGGTGGTCTTGGCGATCGTCATGGCTCTGGGCCCCCTGTCGTGGTGGGCCGACCGTCGAGCAGCGGAACGGGAGCGCAAAGCGCCGGGCAATCTGCCCGATCCGAACCGCTGGCCTCTTTAGCGCGCTTGTTTCACCTCGCCGCAAGCCGGCCGGACAAATCGCGAGGAGCGGGGTCGCCGCCAGGACGCAAGCTAGGATCGCACGCGTTGCGCCGTCAACCGGTGTTTCCTATAAGGCGAGAGGAAGGCGTTGCTGCGGGTGAGGCAAGGCCAAACGGTGCTGCCCTTTGGGGGCTTTGGCCCCAGACCCCTTCCGGGCAGGTCCCGGGGCTGGGGTCGGTGATATCGACGTGGCTTGGCGCGCGGGTGTAGTTCAATGGTAGAACGGCAGCTTCCCAAGCTGCATACGAGGGTTCGATTCCCTTCACCCGCTCCAGTCCAGGCCCGGTGAAAGATCTGGGCGGGTCTGTCCGCTCCCGGTGGATAGCCGAGAGGGCGCGCCCCGGCCTGGCGTCCGTCGCGCACGATCCCAGGCTGCACCGACACACGTATCGCGCGACACTCGTTTTTGATGACGCTTAATGTTGTCCCGTCACGGCCATTCACCAATGATGGTGGTGGGGTGGCGCCGGACCGGCTCCTCCGGGGGGGAACCGAACCATGGCCTATGTCACCGACTATACCGCGCTGCTGACCGGCGCGTCCTGGAGCGGCATCGAGGTCCTGAACACCCCGAATTTCGTCACCTATTCCTTCGACACCACCGCGCCGGCCTCCGACGCCTCGGTGCTCGCGCCCAGCGCCTATGCCACCTTCACCCCGTTCACCGCCGCCCAGCAGAGCTCGGCGCAGGCGGCCCTCGGCGAGTGGGCGGCCAATAGCGGCCTGGTGCTGGAGCAGGTCGCCCCCGGCAAGGGCGACATCAATTTCGCCGCCTATAATTTCTCGACCGATCCGAATTTTTCGGGTGCCGGCGGGCTCGGCTACAACGCCTGGGGCAACTGGGATTACGCGACCTATCCGTATTTCTCGGGCGCGCTGGCGGGGTCGGGCAACATCCTGATGAACCTCGCGGATACGAGCGGCGGGCAGTTCAACTACGAAACCCTGCTGCACGAGACCGGCCATGCGTTCGGCTTCAAGCATCCCGACGAGGCCTGGACCGACTACGCCACCAACCCGCCCACCGTGCATAATGTGTGGGACCCGAGCGTGCCGCTCGGCCCGACCGTGATGTACGAGGGCGCCTCGACGCTCACGCATCTGGGCGCGCTCGACATCCAGGCGATCCAGGCGCTGTACGGCCTGCCGACGATGAAGGGCGGCAACGACACGTCCTGGTCCTGGAACGCCACCACCGACACGCTGACCCAGAACGTCTCCAACGCCGCCAGCGTGGAGCTGCGCGGGGTCAGCACCAGCAACATCATCCATCTGGGCAGCGGCACGGATCTGGTGTTCGCCTATGGCGCGGGCAAGAACACGGTCTATGCCGGCTCGGGGGCCGACACCATGGTCGGGGGCACCGGGACCAACCTGTTCTACGCTGGCTCCGGGGCGGATGTCTTTGCCCAGTACGCAGGGCTTTCGGGGCCCACTACCGTCTCGTTCGCCAAGGTCAAGGCCGGTGTCACGGTCGATCTGCTGAACCCGGCGCTGAACACCGGGGTGGCGGCGAACGACACGTTCATCGGCATCACCAGCCTGATCGGGTCCAACCACGGGGACACGCTGATCGGCGATAATTCGGGCGACACGCTGAAGGCGGGCAAGCTCGGCAGCACCCTGATCGGCGGTACCGGCAATGACACGCTGACCGGAGGGGCTGGCAACGACACGCTGTATGGCGGCGGCGGGGCCGACAAGCTCACCGGTGGCGGCGGGGCCAATACGTTCGAATTCAAGCAATTGTCGGATTCGACCGTGGCGGCCAGCGGGCGGGCCACGATCACCGATTTCTCCGACGCCCAGGGCGACCGGATCGACCTCTCGGCACTGGCGGTCTCGCTGTCGGAATCGCTGGTCTTCATCGGGGCCAACGCCTTCACCGGCATCGCGGGCCAGGTGCGCGAGCAGACCAGCGGCAAGAACACGCTGGTGCAGCTCGACTCCACCGGTAGCAAGACGGCGTCTTTCGAGATCGAGCTGAAGGGCCATCCCAGCCTGAGCGCGGCAGATTTCATCATGACCGTGCCGGCCGCCCTGGCCAATGCCGCCGCGATCGCCGGCGGCGGCGGGATGATGCTCAGCCTGCGCGGTGGCGGCATGTTCCTGGATATCGTCCACCAGACGCCGCACATATCCCACTGAGCGCGCTGGCCATTGGCGCCCCCCCCCGGGGCATTGCCATCGGGGACGGACACCGGGCCGTCCGACAGGCGCGGCCCCGGCCGGGCCGGGTCTTGCGGCAATACCGGCCGCAGGAGCAGAGCGTGCCGCTGCCCAGACCGGGCGCCGGGCCGAACCGGTCGCGCGTGGCATCGCTGCGGGCCGGCGGCGATGCACGGTAAGCCTGAGGGTGCGGTGCCGGGGCTACCGCGGCACGGATGGCGGGCGGCGCAGGGCTGGTGGATGCGGGGCCAGTCGGTGCAAGGCCAGTGTTTGCAAGGCCAGTGGGTGCAAGGCTGGTGGGCCCAAGG